>NZ_JBFAMR010000021.1:0-117994 GCF_040656595.1 Actinoplanes sp. NPDC049802 | reverse complement strand
GGTGGGCGGAGGGCCGGCGTGCTGGGCGATGTGTGCTCGGAGAACACGACACCCGTAGTGGGTGTGACGACACCCGTTGCGGGTGTCACGTCTGCGGAACACCGATGGCCGAGATTCGTGTCCCGTCTCCCCGGACGGGAATTCGTCTCCGCGTCCGCTGCCAGCCGGTGAACGTGATGGTGATTCCGTGTGGCGGCCGGCCGGTGCACACGCTGGAATTCACGGGGCAGCGTCAACGGCGGTCGCCGAGGAGCCATCGCGGGCCGGCCGGGTTGCTTCGCCGGTCTTGCCCAGCGACGAGCACACCGTCCACGCAATGCCGTCCACATGCGCAACCACCGCAACGGACGGATCTTCACCGGTCTTGGACCGCCGACCGCCGACCGCCGAGGCCCACCGCCGACCGCCGTCGCCGGTCATCGAACCCCTGATCCACGTCCGGTCTCCGCTACCCGGCACCCGCGTCGTGAGGCCTGGCGAAGCGGGGCCGGACCGGACATGCGCTGAGAGCGAGCCTCTATTGATAAGCCAGCAGGGTCAGCGCCGGTAGCTGGCCGAACAAGACCACCGGCCGGTATGCGGACACTTCCCCGCCTGCTCGCCGACGTGCGGTAGGCGCCAACGGAGGGTCGATGATCGGCCAGGCGACGCCCTGCGCGAGCGGCTTTCCCGGCGCGCTTGCTCGGCTGCGAGGGGCGGGGCCGGGGTGCCGGCTCTGCTGGGCGGAGCCGGTGGGGCCGGTGGGGCGGCGGGGCGGCGGGGCGGCGCGATCAGTGGCTGGCCCAGACGTCCAGGTTGAAGCGCTCCAGCAGGCCGGGGACGAACATGCCGGCGATGGACAGCAGAGCGATCACGGTGAAGGCGGTGCGCAGGATGACGACCTCGACCTTGCCGCCGACCTTCACCGCCATGCTGTTCGGGATGCCGACCATCATCCACATGCGGCGTTTGATCGGAATCGGCCACAGGATCGGGACGCCGTTCTTCGTGATCATGTCGCCCATGATGTGTACGAAGCAGCCCACCCCGACCGCCAGGCCGAGCAGCGGATAGCCGCGGTCGCTCGGCAGGTTCGCCGCCGTGAACCAGGCGATCAGGCCCGAGCACAGGGTCACGATGACCCAGCCGGCGCGTTCCGCCCACTCGTCGAACAGGCCACGCAGCGCCAGGCCGCCCATGAAGAAGACGATCCCGATCACCGCCCAGTAGCCGTACCGGTCCGCCAGCGCCGTCGTGCCCCAGCCGATCAGGGCACAGAACGGCAGCGTGTGCGTGAAGGTGCGGTGCCCGTTGTCGCGGCGCGGATCCCGGCTCAGCTTCGTCGCCGTGTAGACGCCCAGCGAGAACTTCTCCACCACCTCGGCCACGAACAGCGACGCCACACCGAACGTGCGGGCCACCGTCGCGCCACCCTTGTTACGGGTCACCTTGCCGGAGAGATCCAGATCCGGCAGCAGGGCGCCACCGGCGCAGATCGCCGTGCCCACCGCCACTTCGAGCGGCGTCTGGCTCACGTTGGCGAACTGGTCGAGCGCCCAACTGCCGGCCAGCCAGGCGGCCGCGCCCGAGAGCGCGTGCGACGGACCCATCATCTGCCTTGTCCCTCCCCGAACAAACTTCGCCACTCTGGCAGAGCGAACGGAGAAGATCAACGACCGGGCCGTCCATGTCGGAGTGGGGTCGCCCACCCGACAGCCCCGTGGTCAGTGCCGGATCACGTGACCGAACGTGTACTCCGGCCGCCAGCGCCCGTACACGGCGTGCTTCACCAGGCCCACGACCAGGAACGTCAACGGAATCACCGGCCAGAAGAAGCTCGAACCGGAGAGGATCCACAGCCCGATGAGGACTCCGGCGGCGATCATGAGGAAACTGACGTGCCGGCGCAGCGACCGGCGTGTCGCGGCGCGCGCCTGCGGCGTCCGGGCCAGGGCTCGCCGGCCACCGTCCGGGAGATCGGCCGTCAGCGGCGCCAGCTCGTCGCGATATCTGGCGGCGTACGCCGAAGTCAGCCGCTCCTCGCCCTCCACCATGTCGAGACGGCCCTCGGCCATGGCGGCCCGCAGGATCTCGGCCACCTGGTCCCGCTCGGTGTCCGAGGTCCGCAGGCGTGCCGGGTTGTGTTCCATGATGTCGTTCTCCTTCGATCGCCGGTGACTTCCGTATCCCAGAGTGGGCTCCGGGGCTGGGCGCCCGCGTCGGCCCGGCGCGGCATCCGTGCGGCGCATTCCGGGCCGTCGCTGATCCTCGGGGTACGCCCGGCGGCGTACCCGGGCCCGGCGTCGCTGCGCCCCGGGACGTATCGGGAGGGCCACCGCACGGCGATGTGCGGGCCTGCCCGGTGCCGTAGGTTCGGGTACATGAGGCAGGTGGACGGCTCACCGCCGCGGTGGCGGGACGGCTCGCGGTGGCGGGACGGGCCGCGGTGGCGGGACGGGCCGCGGCGGGACGGCTCGCGCTGGCGGGACGGCTCGCGGTGGCGAGGATCGGATCTCGCCGGCCGGGAGGCGGACGGCTGCGGCCCGGAGGAGACCAGGTCCGGGCCGCCCTGGAAACGCGGCGGGAGGCACGCGAACTGGCCGCCCGGCGCCGCCGTGGGAGCCGCGATCTTCCATCTCGCCGGGACCGACGATCTGGCCGAGCAGGGACGTGTCTACCTCGAGACCGGGCTGCTCTACTACTTTCTCCTGCTGGCCGGGCCGATCGCGCTGCTCTGGCGGCGGCGGGCGCCGGTCCTGTCGTTCGCGGTGGCGGCGGCTGCCTCGCTGGCGTTCGCGACGCGGGCGGCGCCGTACTGGATGTACGCGGTCGCACCCGCCATCGCCCTCTTCACCCTGGCCAAGCAGGGCCGCCGGACCGCCGCCGTGATCGCCGCGTTCGCAGCCTGGGCCGGATATCTGCTGGTGACCGTGGTGCTGGCCGGACCGCTGGAGTTGCCCGCCGGAGTCAGCCCCGGGCTGCGGGAGGTCACGCTCGCCGCGGCCGGTCTCGGCGGCGCGGTGCTCTGCGGCATGGTGTCGAAGGCGCACCGGGAGCAGACGGCGACCATCGCCCGTGCCCGGCTGGAACGCGCCCGCGCCGAGGAGGAGCAGGAACGGCGGCAGGCCTCGGAGGAGCGCCTGCGCATCGCCCGCGAGCTGCACGACGTCCTCGGCCACCACCTGTCACTGATCAACGTTCAGGCGGGAGTGGGGTTGCATCTGATGGACAGCCGTCCGGAACAGGCACGGGAGGCTCTCTCCGCGATCAGGACGGCGAGCGCGGAGGCGTTGCGCGAGGTGCGGTCGGTGCTCGGCGTCCTGCGTACCGAAGGGGAGCAGGCGCCCCGGCAACCGGCCCTCGGACTGGGCCGGCTCTCCGACCTGACCGCCGGGGCGGGCTTCCCGGTGCGGACCCGCGTCGACGGCGACGAGCGGCAGCTGCCCGCCGAGGTGGACCGGGCGGCGTACCGGATCGTGCAGGAGGCCCTCACCAACGTGCGCCGCCACGCCGGCCCGGAGGCGACCGCCCTCGTCGAGATCCGCTACGTGCCGGGCGCCCTGATGCTGTCGATCACCAACACCGGCCGTTCGGTGGCCGCCGGTGATCCGGGCGCGGCGACCGGTTCCCGGGGCAGCGGCATCACCGGCATGCAGGCCCGTGCCCACAGCCTCGGCGGCACCTTCACCACGAGACCGTCCCCCGGCGGTGGCTTCCTGGTCGACGTGGTGCTGCCCACCGATCCCGCCGCCGCGCCCACGCGACCGGGGCCGTGGGGAAGCCCGGCCGGCGTTCCGGCGAACGGCCGGGCCGAGGCCGGGGCCAGGAGTCCGGGCCGCTCCCCGGCGGGGGACGAGATCCCGGCCTGGGCGGCCGGCCCGGCGGCTCCGCCGGACCCGGTGGAGCCGCCGCCACCGCGCGACTTCGAACCACCGGGCCGGTGCGACCCGACCCGCACGGACCTCTTCGCTGAGCCGGGTGCCGCACCCGCACCGCCGGGGGTGGAGCGGTGATCTCGGTGGTGCTCGCTGATGACCAGGCGCTGGTGCGGGCCGGGTTCCGGGCGCTGCTCGACGCCGAGCCGGACATCGACGTGGTGGGGGAGGCGGCGGACGGGCTGCGGGCGGTCGAGGTGGTGCGGGCCACGCGGCCGGAGGTCGTACTGATGGACATCCGCATGCCCGGGGTGGACGGCCTGGAGGCCACGCGCCGGATCGCGGCCGAGCCGGCTCTCGCCGGGACGAAGGTGGTCATCCTGACGACTTTCGAGCTGGACGAGTACGTCTTCGAGGCGCTGCGCGCCGGGGCGTCGGGCTTTCTGGTGAAGGACACTGAGCCGGTGGATCTGCTGCGCGGGGTGCGGGCGGTCGCGGCCGGGGACGCGCTGCTGTCGCCCAGTGTCACCCGGCGGGTGATCGGTTCCTTCACGGCCGCCGCGGCGCGGGGCCGGCCGCCGGAGCCGTCACGGGAGCTGGATCAGCTCACCGACCGGGAGCGCGAGGTGATGGTGCTGGTCGCCGAGGGACTGTCCAACGACGAGATCGCCGGGCGTCTGGTGATCAGCCCGGCCACCGCGAAGACCCACGTCAGCCGGGCGATGATCAAGCTGGGCGCCCGGGATCGCGCGCAGTTGGTGGTCCACGCCTACGAGGCCGGCCTGATCCGTCCCGGCTGGCTCACCGGCTGACGGGGCTCACCGCCCGGGCGGGGCCCGGGGCGGCGATCAGGTGGTGGCGGGCTGCGGGGACGCGGCGAGGACGCAGCGGTTGCGGCCGGCCGCCTTCGCGGCGTACAGGGCTTCGTCGGCGGCGTGCATGAGGGACTCCGGGTCCGGGTGGGTGGTGGTGGCGGCACCGACCGAGACGGTCACCGACAGAAGGTGACCGCCGGCGTCGACGGGAAGACCGGCCACCTCGGTGCGGAGGCGTTCGGCGAGAGCGTGCAGGTCTCCGGGGCCGGTGTGCGGGGCCAGCACGACGAACTCCTCGCCGCCGTAGCGGGCCACCACGCCGCCGGCCCGGCTGGCGGTGGCGAGCCGGCGGGCCACCTCGCGGAGGACCTGGTCGCCGGCCGGGTGGCCGTAGCCGTCGTTCACCTTCTTGAAGTGGTCCACGTCGATGACCAGCAGTCCGACGCCGTGGCCGGCGCGGGCGGCGCGCCGGCATTCGACGGCCAGCGCCTGGGTGAAGTGGCGGCGGGTGTGCAGGCCGGTGAGGCTGTCCGTGACGGCGGCCCGCCGCTGGGCCGCGACCAGGCCGTACATCCGGGCCAGCACGAGCAGGAACATGATCGCGCAGGCCGCGCTGATCAGGGGCACGCTGACCGGGTCGCCGCGCAGCCATTCGATGAACTGGACGCCGGGCGCCATCAGCACGGCGACGGCGAGGACGCCGAGCCGGGCCGGGGACGCGTCCGGCAGGGCGGTCTCGCTGCGCTGGTCGAACCGGCGGATGCCGGGGTGCAGCGCGGCCGCGCCCAGCAGGCCGAGCGAGATCATCCACATGGCGTCCAGGTAGGCCTCGAAGACGGCGCCGCCGTCGGCGATGCCCTCGACCGCGTAGGCGGCGTCGACCGCCAGCATCGTGGTCAGGCTGCCGAGGACCAGGTAGAGGACCGGGCCGCGGGTGCCGGTGCCCATCACGAGGCGGACCGCCAGGATCAGCACCATCAGATCGAGGACCGGGTACGCCGACTGCGTGAGTTTCGCGTTGAGTGGCAGCTCCGAGTCGGCGGTCAGCGGCTGGAGCACGTAGATCCAGCTGAGCAGGCCGGCGCTGATGGCCACGACGAGCGCGTCGACGGCGCTGGGCATGTCCCAGCCGGGGGTGCGGCGGCGGATGAACATCAGCACGGCCGCGGAGAGCAGCAGGTAGTACGCGAAGTACATGAGGTCGGCCGGCGTGGGTTCGAGGAAGTCGCCGAGCCAGCTGTCCCGGACGGTCATGCCGTCCGCGATCGCGTAGAAGACCTGGGCGGCGGCCAGCAGGAACCAGCCGGACCGGTGTGGTGGCCGGTGCCGCATCGTGCCGATCAGCACGGCGACCGGGGTGCCGGCGCTGACCAGCATGTACGGCGCGACGGTCACCAGGTAGGAGGAGTCCGCCGCGCCGAGGCCCACACGCAGGGCGACGCAGATCGTCAGCACACCCAGCCAGGCGAGGCCGGCCCAGAGATCACGTCGCACTCCTGGAGCGTGCCGGGCCCCGGTTGCCGTCCGGGTGCGGATCGAGGGCTCCCGGGGTGCCGGTCCGGCCGTCACCGGATCGGGAGCCCTGTGTCTCAGATCGCGGGACGCCGGGTGGGGTCCGGCGACGATCAGATGTCCGTGGCGCTCGCGGGTTCGCGGTTCGCGGACGGTTCCCACACGGTGCCCGCCGGCACGTCGGGCACCGGCCGCTTCCGGGGAGTGCGGGCGGTCGGGTGAGGACCGAAAGCGATCATGATCATGATGAAGCCCGTGGATCGGTACGGCCTTACACACTTGACACATCAGCGTGACAGTCTCAGTGTGATCGACTCCGGAAGCTGATGTCGGGTTATGGGGGTGGGACGGACGTGTCGGAACGCGTACGCCTCTCGCAGGCCGATTCCGGGGAACGGCCGTGGCGCGCGTGGGGCCCATACCTCGCCGAACGCGCCTGGGGCACGGTCCGCGAGGACTACAGCGAGCACGGCACCGCGTGGGACTACTTTCCGCACGACCACGCGCGCTCCCGGGCGTACCGGTGGAACGAGGACGGCATGGCCGGGCTCTGCGACGACCGGCAGACGTTCGCCTTCGCGCTCGCCCTGTGGAACGGCAGGGACCCGATCCTCAAGGAGCGGATGTTCGGCCTCGGCGGGGACGGCGGCAACCACGGCGAGGACGCCAAGGACTACTGGTGGTACCAGGACTCCACGCCCACCCACTCGTGGATGCGCTGGCGCTACCACTACCCGCAGGACGAGTTCCCCTACGACGAGCTGGTCCGGGTGAACGGGCGGCGCACGCGCGAGGAGGGCGAGTACGAGCTGGTCGACACCGGCGTCTTCGACGGCGACCGGTTCTGGGCGGTCACCGTCGACTACGCCAAGGCCGGCACCCACGACGTCTGCATCGCGGTCACCGTCGCCAACCGCGGTCCGGAGACGGCCACCCTGCACGTGCTGCCCACCCTGTGGTTCCGCAACACGTGGTCGTGGGGGCTGCCCGGCCGCCAGGCCCCGAAGATCATCGGTACGGCGGGGCGGCTGGCCGGCCGGCACCGCTCACTCGGCCACCTCACCCTCGACGGGCAGGGCACACCGCGCCCGCTGATGTGCGACAACGAGACGAACGCGCAGCGGCTGTGGGGCCTGCCGGGGCGCAGCCCGTTCCCGAAGGACGGCATCAACGACCACCTGGTGCTCGGCATGCCGACGGTGAACCCGGCCGGGACCGGCACCAAGGGGGCGCTGCACTACCGGGTCACGCTGGGGGCGGGGGAGAGCCGTACGATCCGGCTCCGGCTCACCCAGAGCGACCGGCCGCTGCCGCCGGCCGACCTCGGCGACGGCTGGGCCGCGGTGATGCGCGACCGGCTGGCCGAGGCCGACGAGTTCTTCGCCGAGGTGCTGCCGGAGACGGCCACCGACGACGAGAAGGCCGTGGCCCGGCAGGCCGTCGCCGGTCTGATGTGGGGCAAGCAGTTCTACCACTTCGACGTCAAGCAGTGGCTGCACGGCGATCCGGGCAACGCGCCACCGCCACCGGGCCGGCGCCACGGGCGCAACAACGGCTGGTGGCACATGAACAGCTTCGACGTCATCAGCATGCCCGACCCGTGGGAGTACCCCTGGTACGCCGCCTGGGACCTGGCCTTCCACTGTGTCAGCATCGCCCGTGTCGACCCGGGGTTCGCCAAGTCGCAGCTCCTGCTGCTGCTGCGCGAGTGGTACATGCATCCCAACGGGCAGATCCCGGCGTACGAATGGTCGTTCTCGGACGTCAATCCGCCGGTGCACGCCTGGGCGGCGCTGCAGGTGTTCCGCATCGACGGCTCCCGCGACTTCGACTTCCTCTCCCGGATCATCCACAAGCTGCTGCTCAACTTCACCTGGTGGGTCAACCGCAAGGACGTCGGCGGCAACAACGTCTTCGAGGGCGGCTTCCTCGGCCTGGACAACGTCGGCCCGTTCGACCGGTCCGCCGCGCTGCCGGTCGCCGGTGTGCTGGAGCAGTCCGACGGCACCGGCTGGATGGCGATGTACGCGCTCAACCTGCTGGACATGGCGATCCTGCTGTCCAGGCACGACCGGGCCTACGCGGACATGGCCACCAAGTTCTTCGAACATTTCACCTACATCGCCGAGGCCGCCTACCGGCAGGGGCTCTGGGACGACGAGGACAGCTTCTTCTACGACGTGCTGCGGCTGCCGGACGGTCACAAGGTTCCGCTCAAGGCGCGCTCCATCGTCGGCCTGCTGCCGCTGGCCGCCACCACCCGGCTCACGTCGGAGACCCTCAACCGGCTTCCCGAGATCAACGCCCGGGTCCGCTGGATGCTCCACCACCAGGGCGAGTTCGGCGACGTCATCGGCGCGCGGCGTCTCGGCGGCGCCGAGCGGCGCCAGCAGCGCCTGCTCAGCATGGTCGGCCAGGACCAGCTGCTGCGGATCCTGCCGCGGCTGCTGGACCCCGAGGAGTTCCTTTCACCGTACGGGCTGCGCACACTGTCCCGGGCCCACCTGGAGAAGCCGTTCACCGTCTCGCTCGGCGGCTCGGACTTCACCGTCGGCTACGAGCCGGCCGAGAGCACCAGCGGCCTCTTCGGCGGCAACTCGAACTGGCGCGGTCCGGTGTGGATGCCGGTCAACTATCTGCTGATCCAGGCGTTGCGCGAGTTCGCCGAGTTCTACGGCGAGGACCTGAAGGCGGAGTACCCGACCGGCTCCCAGCGCAAGGCCGGGCTCACCGAGATCGCCGACGACCTGTCCCGCCGCCTGATCGGGCTGTTCGTGCCGGACGCCGACGGACGCCGGCCGATCTACGGCGCGACCGAGTTGTTCCAGACCCACCCGGACTGGAAGGACCTGGTCGCCTTCCCGGAGTATTTCAACGGTGACGACGGGGCCGGGCTCGGCGCCTGGCACCAGACCGGCTGGACCGCCCTGGTCCTCGATCTGATCTTCAACCTCCGCGGCCGGCCCGCCTCGCCGTAGATCGCTCAGTGTGCCTGGGCGACGATCACCTCGGCCACGTGGCGCAGTTGCCCGTGGTCGGGGTGGAAGCCGGCGGCGATGTCCGGGTGCAGGCCCGCCCTGGCCTGCTCCAGCAGCATGCTGGTGACCTGTTCGACGCTCTCCCCGGCGTAGTGCTGGCGCACCTTCACGGTCGCGGCCTGCAGGGCGGAGCTGAGCTGGTCCTCCAGCGGACCGCGCAGTTTCTCCTCCACCGGGTTGAGCGTTCGCGGGTCCAGGGTCACGTGCGGCTCGGACAAGGTTTCCTCCGGAGGTCAGCTACGCCGGCCGGATACCCCTACCTCCGGCGACGGTAAACCCGGCGAGGCCGGCTCCGCCCGCGATTCACCTCCGAGAAGTAATCGATCTCGGCGGTGGGCCGCACGTTGAGCGATCCCCGGGACGGGTCGGTGGTCCAAGGTGAGGCTCTCGATCACCTTGGACCACCGACACCTGTTCGCTACCCCGGTACGGCCGGGCTAACCACGTCGGACAGAAGCGGCGGAAGAAGTTCCCGGAGCACGTCGACGCCGTCGCGGCTGAGGACCGACTCGGGGTGGAACTGGACGCCCGCGAATCCCGTCCCGCGCAGCGCGTGGACCGTGTGATCGGCCGGGTCGACGGCCAGCTCCACCGGACCGTACGGCGACGGCGTCACGGGCCGTGCCGACACCGCCGAGAAGCTGGAGTAGAAGCCCACCCGCCGGACCGTCCCGAACAGCTCGACCTCCCGGGCCAGCCCCTGATAGGGCGAGTCGCGCCGGGCCAGTGACAGCCCGAGCAGCGACGCCAGGATCTGCTGCCCGAGACAGACCGCGAACAGTGGCCGCCGCTCGGCCAGCGCCGCGCCGGCGAGACGGCGCAGCGCCGCCATCTTGGGATCGCCGGGATTCGACGGGTCGCCCGGGCCCGGCCCGAACACCAGCAGGTCGGCCTCCGGGAGCGTGGCCACCTCGGTCCACGGCAGCAGGCCGACCCGCAGGCCGAGCGCCTTGAGCTGGTGGGCCAGCATCGCCGTGAACGTGTCCTCGGCGTCGATGATCACCGCGTGCCGCCCGTCCAGCTCCGGCACGGTCAGCGCGCCGGGCGCCCGGGAGTCGAGCCAGAACCGGGCGAGTTCGTCGTTGCGGGCCGCCAGCAGGGTGGCTACCTCCGGTGTCTGCGCCGTTCCGCGTACCCGGAAGGGCTGGGAATCGACCGCGCCCAGCGCGGACAGCAGGCCGGCCGCCTTGGTGTGGGTCTCCGCCACCTCGCCCGCCGCCGTCGAATGGCGGACCAGCGTGGCCCCGACCGGGACGCGTAGGTCACCGTCGGGGGAGATCTCCGCGGTCCGGATGAGGATCGGCGCGTCCAGGGTCTGCCGGCCGGCCTCGTCGTGGTCGAGCAGCGCGAGCACGCCGGCGTAGTAGCGGCGGCCGCGGCGCTCGTGGCGGGCGATGACCCGGCAGGCGTTCTCGATCGGGCTGCCGGTGACGGTGGGCGCGAACATGGTCTCCCGCAGCACCTCGCGGACGTCCAGTGAACCGTGCCCGGCCAGCAGGTACTCGGTGTGGGTGAGGCGGGCCATCTCCTTGAGGTAGGGGCCCGCCACCTGGCCGCCGTGCTCGGCGACCGTGGCCATCATCTTGAGCTCCTCGTCGAGGACCATGTAGAGCTCCTCGATCTCCTTCGGGTCGCGCAGGAAGCCGAGCAGCCCGTCGTAGCCGCCGTCGTTACGGTAGGTGCCGCTGATCGGGTTCATCATGGTGATCCCGTCGGCGACGCTGACGTGCCGTTCCGGGGTGGCGCCGACCAGGATCCGGTTGCCGGTGTCGACCAGGAACGTCCAGTAGGTGCCCTGCTCGCCGGTGAGCAGCCGGCCGAAGGCGGCCCGCGCCGCGTCCAGCGGATCGCCCGCCACGGTCGCCCGGTACGTCCGGTGGATGACGAAGTTGGCGCCCTCGCCGTGCCCGATCTCGTCGCGCAGGACCTCCTCGACGACGCGGCCGTACTCGTCGTCGGACAGGTCGAAACCGCCGTCGCGCAGCGTCAGCGGCCCGGGCGGGAACGCGCTCAGCGGCTCCCGTCTCGTCGACCGCACCAGCAGGCATTCCAGCGGGGCGCCGTCGTCGACGCAGTCGAAGCCGCGTTCGCTGATCTGCCGGTAGGGGATCACGGCCAGCACCGGCGTGCCGGGCCGCAGCGGGATGTCGGCGAGCGTGGGGACGGTGACGACGTCCCCGGCCAGCACCTCGACGTGGTCGGCGCCGTCACGGTGCAGCAGGGCGAAGGGCATCTCGGGTCCTCTTTACGGTCGAGGACCGCCGGCCGAGGACCGGCCCGACGAGAAACGGCCGCCTCGGGGAGGCGGCCGCGGTGGTTACGCGCGGGAAGTGGGCCGCCGGTCAGGCGGGCCACCACATGGTCATTCTCGCGCGCATGCCGGGAAGCTTACGGCCGGGCGGACGGCCGCGCCAGCCCCTCACGCGTACGGCGTACGCGTGAGGGTCGGCGTTCACGCGGCGAAGGCGAGGCGTACGGCGTCGCGGGCCCAGTTCATCCGCCCGATGGCACAGTCCGGGTGCTCGCCGTACTCCTGAGCGACGAGTTCGGCGCAACCGGTCTCTCCGAACCGGTCGACCATGGCCCAGACCGCCCTCCGGATCACTTCCGCAGTGGGCTCCTGGGAGCGCTGCAGGTCCGAGGCGAAAAGCGCTTCACTGCGTACGTCGTCGATCAGTGCGTTCATCGGATCCTCCCAGCCTTGGGGTTGCGGGGTGGTTGTCTTGTGAACCAGCACACCGCTCTCCGGATGCATCGCGGGCGCGTCCCGGTTGCGGGAGGGTTGCGCCGCATTCCCGCGAGCCCGCCACGAACACCGGGTCATCGGGATATGGTCCGAGCACAGACCGAGGATCGGGGGAGCCACGTGACGACCGTCCTGGTGGCCGACGACGACGCCGACATCCGCGACCTGGTGGCCTTCAAACTGGAACAGGCCGGGCTGGAGGTGCTCGCGGTCGGCGACGGTCAGGCGGCCGTGGAGACGGCACGGACCCGGAATCCCACACTGGCCGTGCTGGACGTGTCGATGCCGGGGCTCTCGGGCATCGACGTCTGCCGGATGCTGCGGGCCGACCCGGCGACCGCCGGCATGCTGATCATCATGCTCACCGCCCGGGTGCAGGAGCAGGACGTCGAGGGCGGATTCAGCGCGGGCGCGGACGACTACGTGACCAAGCCGTTCAGCCCGCGCGAGCTGGTCTCCCGGATCCAGGCGCTGCTGACCCGGGCGCGTACCTGACCCGCCGATGCCGGGCCTCCTCGCGATCACCGTCGCCGTCCTGGCCGGCGTGGTCGCTGTCATCGCGTCCGCCATCGTCGCCGTCCGGGTGCGCCGAGGCTTCCGGCGCCGCCGCCGGGACCGGATCGGGGCAGCCCCGCGCCGGGCGCTGCTCGCCTTCGTCGCCGACAACGGCGAGCGGGGCGCCGACGAGCTGATCGCCGTGCCCGAGCCGGCCTGGCGGGCCGCCCTGCCCAGCGCCCTCGGCCTGCTCGGCAAGCTGCGCGGTGACGCCCACCGGGCTCTCGTCATGGTCTTCCTGCGGCGCGGCATGGCCAGCCGGGCGCTCGCCGACCTGACGGCGCGCGGCTCGGTGCGCCGGGCGTCGGCCGCCCAGCTGCTCGGCGACCTGGAGTTGCGCCCTGCCGTGCCCGGCCTCTGCGGGCTGCTCACCGACCACAACCACGAGGTACGGGTGGTGGCGGTGCGCGCCCTGGGCCGGATCGGCGACCCGGCCGCCGCCTGGCGGCTGATCGCGAGCCTGGACCGGCCCGACCCGGTGCCGTCGCTGCTGGCCACCCACACTCTCGTGCAGATGGGGCCGGACGCCGAGGTGACCCTGTCGGCGGCGCTGGACCATCCGGAGGCCCGGGTCCGGGCGGTCTGCGTGGACGCGCTCGGCCTGCTCGGCGCGACCGCCTCGGCCGGCCGGATCGCCCGGGTGCTGCACGAGGACCGGAATCCGGACGTACGCGTGGCGGCCGCCGCCGCCCTGGGCCGGCTGAGCACCCGGACCGCCCTGGACCCGCTGATCGCCGAGCTGGCACCGGACCGCCCGGCCGGGCTGCGGGCCGCGGCCGCCCGCGCGCTCGGCGACCTGGGCTCCCCGGCCGCCGTCCCGCACCTGGTCACCGTGCTGCGCGACGGCGAGTTCTGGGTGGCGCACGAGGCCGCGCACAGCCTGCGCCGGCTGGGCCCGGCCGGGCTGACCGCGCTGCGGGAGACCCTGGAGGTGGCCGGCGTGGACACGGCCGGGCACTGCCACGAGGCCCTGGCCCTGGCCGCGATCCTGGAAGCGGCCTAGCCTTGCCTGTCCTCGTCGACGTCCTGCACTGGGCCGACCTGGCCGTCTTCGCCTACTTCATCGCCCTGAACTCGAGCTACCTGGTGCTCATCCTGATGGCCGGGATCGAGTTCGCGAAGCATTTGCGGCGGGCCCCGTTCGCCGGCTCCGACGACATGTTCCGCAGCCCGCTCACCCTGCCGGTGTCGGTGATCGTGCCGGCCTACAACGAGGGCGCCGGCATCGTCACCGCGGTGCAGGCGATGACCGCGCTGCGCTACCCCCGGTACGAGGTGGTGGTCGTCGACGACGGCTCCACCGACGACACCTTCGCCAAGCTGCGGGAACGGTTCGACCTGGTACAGGTGCCGCGGGTGGTGCCGGGCGAGGTGCCGTACCGGTCGACGGTCCTGGGGGTGTGGGTGGCCCGCGGTGACCCGGAGACGCTGACCGTGGTCCGCAAGACCAACGGCGGCAAGTCGGACGCCCTCAACGTCGGCATCAACCTGGCCCGGCATCCGCTGATCTGCATGGTCGACGCGGACTCGGTGCTCGACCCGGACGCGCTGCTCTCGGTGGCCAAGCCGTTCGGCGACGACCCGCTGCGGGTGGCCGCGTGCGGCGGGGTGGTCCGGATCGCCAACGGCTGCAAGGTCGTCGGCGGGCGCGTGGTGGACGTCCGGATGCCGAGGCGGTGGCTGGTCCGGATCCAGATCGTCGAATACCTGCGGGCCTTCCTGATGGGCCGGACCGGCTGGTCCCGGCTGGGCGGCCTGGTGGTGATCAGCGGCGCGTTCGGGATCTTCCGGCGGGACCTGGTGGTACGCGTCGGCGGGATGTCCCACGACACCATCGGTGAGGACGCCGAACTCGTCGTACGCCTGCACCACTACCTGCGTGACCTGCGCCAGGACTACCGGGTGATCTTCGTGGCCGAGCCGGTGAGCTGGAGCGAGGCGCCGGCCCGGCTGCGCACCCTGGGCCACCAGCGGCGGCGCTGGCACCGGGGGATCGCCGAGATCCTGTCCAAGCACCGGCACATGATCGGCAACCCCCGGTACGGCCGGATCGGGCTGCTGGCCCTGCCGTACTACCTGGTGTTCGAACTGCTCGCCCCGTTCGTCGAGCTGGCCGCCCTGGTGCTGGTCCCGCTCGGGGTGTGGCTGGACGCCATCGACTACGGCTTCGCCCTGCGGTTCGCCCTCGCGGCGTACGGCTACGGTCTGCTGGTCAGCCTGGTGTCGCTGCTGATCGAGGAGATCTCGTTCCACCGCTACCCACGCTGGGACGACCTGCTGCGCGGGGTGACGGCCGCGGTCCTGGAGAACTTCGGCTACCGGCAGGTGCTCGCGATCTGGCAGGTCCGCGGCGCGCTGAGCGCCTGGCACGGGCGGCAGGCGGTCTGGGGCACCATGCACCGCGAGGGCTTCGACACCCACGAGGGCGCGCCGCGGATGGAGACCGTCGGCGCGCCCCGCGGGAATCCCTAGCCGTTCGCCGCCTCGACCAGCTTCTCCAGGTCGCCGGCGTTCAGCGGGCTGCCCGGGAACGCCGCCATCCGGCTCAGCGGCAGGCTGCCCAGCATCATCAGCACCTCCGGGTTGGCGGCCATCCCCGACATCGGGCCGTCGCCCGCCGCCTGCGCGAACGCCGCGCCCAGCACCTCGGCGCCGCGCGGGTCGGCGAACCACTCGCCGACGCTGGACTCGGTGGTCAGCGGCACCCGGTCCGGGTCGCCGGCCACGTGCACGGTCACCGACGCCCGCACGTCCCGCGACGAGGAGCCCACCTCGACCAGGTACTCGCCGCCCTCGACGATCCACCGGCCCAGCCGGATGTCCCAGTAGGCCAGGTCGTCGCGGTCGACGGTGAGGACGGCCTCGGTGGTCTCACCGACCGCGACCGGCACACTCGCGAACGCCTTCAGCTCCCGCGGCGCCCGGCGCACCCGCGAACCGGGCAGGCTCACGTACACCTGAACCACCTCGCGACCGTCGCGCCCGCCGGTGTTGGTCACCGGCACGCGGACCTCGACACCGGTCGCCGTAGCGGTCGCGCGTGCCGCGCCGTAGCCGAAGGTGGTGTACGACAGCCCGAACCCGAACGGGTAGGCCACCTCCTGCCCGCGCGCGTCGAAGCCCCGGTAGCCGACGTGCAGGCCCTCGCCGTACCGGACGTGGCCGTGCTCGCCCGGGAAGTCCAGGTACGACGGGTGGTCGGCGAGCTTCACCGGGATCGTCTCGGCGAGCCGGCCGGACGGGTTGACCCGCCCGAACAGCACGTCGGCGATCGCGCTGCCACCGGCCTGGCCGAGCAGCCAGCCCTCCACCAGGGCGGGCACCGTCTCGTCCCACGGCTTGGTGGCGATCACCGCGCCGTTGGAGAGCACCACGACCGTTCTCGGGTTGGCCGCCGCGACCCGCTCGATCAGCGTCACCTGCACTTCCGGCAGGTCGATCGACGTGCGGTCGGCGCCCTCGGTCTCGTGCACGCTGCCCACGAAGACGATCGCCACGTCGGCCTCCCGCGCCGCCGCGACGGCCTCGGCGAGCAGGCCCTCGTCGGACTCGCCCCGCACCGTGTACCCGGCCGCGAACCGCACCTCGCCATCGGCCGCCGCGGTGATCTCGGTGAGCGCGTCGTCGAGCCGGGTCGGCGTGATCTGCGAGCTGCCGCCGCCCTGGTAGCGCGGCGTCCGCGCGAACTCGCCGATCACCGCGAGACGGCCCGTGCCCGGGGTCAGCGGCAGCAGACCGCCGTCGTTCTTCAACAGGACGATCGCCCGTCCGGCGATCTCCCGGGCCAGCGCGTGGTGCGCTTCGGCGTCATAGCCGCCGGCCGGTCGCTTCCCGGCCTTCACGATCATCTCGCGTACGCGTTCCGCGCTCTGCCGCAGCAGAGCCGGATCGAGCTCGCCCGCCTCGACCGCGGCGACCAGGGCGGCGTCGCCGTCCGCGTCCGGCCCCGGCATGGTCAGGTCGAGCCCGGCCGCGACCGACCGTACCCGGTCCACCACGGCGCCCCAGTCCGACACGACCAGGCCCTCGAAGCCCCACTCGCCGCGCAGCACCTCGGTGAGCAGCCAGTGGTGTTCGCTCGCGAACACCCCGTTGATCCGGTTGTAGGCGCACATCACGGTCCACGGCTGGGCCCGGGTGACCACCCGCTGGAAGGCCCGCAGGTACATCTCCCGCAGCGTGCGCTCGTCGACGTCGGCGCTGATCCGCATCCGGTCGGTCTCCTGGCTGTTCACCGCGAAGTGCTTCAGCGACGCGCCGACGCCCCGGCTCTGCAGGCCGCGCACCCACTCGGTGGCCAGCACCCCGGTCAGGAGCGGGTCCTCGGAGAAGTACTCGAAGTTGCGGCCGCCGAGCGGGGTGCGCTTGAGGTTGACGCCCGGCCCGAGCAGCACCGCCACGTCCTGCGCCCGGCACTCGTCGCCGAGCGCCTCGCCCATCCGGCGCAGCAGCTCCGGATCCCAGGTGGAGGCGCTGGCCACAGCCGGCGGGAAGCAGGTGGCGGGCACCCCGGCCAGCATGTCCTCATCGGAGGCCTGCATCCGCACCCCGTGCGGGCCGTCGGTGACGGTGATCGCGGGGAGGCCCGCGGACTCGACCGGCGACGTGTGCCAGGAGTCGCCACCGGAGGTGATCGCCGCCTGTTCCGAGGTGCTGAGGTCCATCGAGCCCGCCTTCACTGATCCATTGCTTACTGAGTACCTACTAGGTATTAACTACTCCGTAACATAGCCAGGTCAGAGGCGGTCCGGCAAGAGGCTGCTGGTAGGAAAGACCTGTGCAGACCTCCTCACCGTTCCGGCGTGACCGCGCCCGGTTGCCCGCCGCCGAACGGCGCCGGCAGATCCTCGAGATGACCACGCGACTGATCGCCGAACGTGGCTTCTGGGGGCTCTCCATGCAGGACGTCGCGGACGGCTGCGGGCTCACCGTGCCCGGCATGCTGCACCACGTCGGCTCCAAGGACAGCCTGCTCGTGGCCGTCCTGGAATACCGCGACGAGGAGGACGCCCGCTCACTCGCCGAGAAACTCGGCCTGCCGGTGCACCAACTGTGGGCCGAGGGGCCGCGTCGCGTCACCCTGCCCGAGGTCTGCTCGGCACTGGTCCGCCGCAACGCCGAACAACCCGAGATCGTCCGGCTCTTCGCGGTGCTGGAGGCCGAGTCGCTGGCCCCCGGGCACCCGGCACACGCCTACTTCAAAGCCCGGCAGCGGCGCACCCTGGACCAGTTCACCGCCCTGTCCGACGGCGACGTGGCCGACCCGCGCGAGCTGGCCGTCCAGGTGGCCGCCCTGATGGACGGCCTGCAGATCCAGTGGCTGCGCGAACCGGAGACGATCGACCTGGTCACCGCCTGGGAGGCGGCCGCCGCGCGCCTGTTCCGCGTGCCGGGCTGAGGCGCGACCCGCGCCGCAACTCAACACGCTGCCCAGCTTCCGCCATTTTCGTGTGTTGAGTTGGGGTGCGATTCGGGCCGTTACTCCACACGCTGAGTCCGGCCTTCCGGATCGCCCGCCTTTTCGGTGTGTTGAGTTGGGGTGCGATTCGGGCCGTTACTCCACACGCTGAGTCCGGCCTTCCGGATCGCCCGTCTTTTCGGTGTGTTGAGTTGGGGTGTGTTTCGGGCCGTTACTCAACACGCTGAGTCCGGCCTTCCGGATCGCCCGCTTTTTTGGTGTGTTGGGTTGGGGTGCGATTCGGGCCGTTACTCAACACGGTGGGTTCAGGCTTTCGGGTCGGGCGCGCCGAGCCAGGAACGGACCTCGGCGCACTCCTCGTCGGTCAACGCGATGGCGGCCGCCTCGGCCCGGTTCAGCACGTTGTCGGCGAACGCCGTCGCGATCTCCTCGGCGTCCGGCGGCGGCTGCCGGTAGAGCGGGGCACCACCGAACGCCGTGCCCCGGGTGACGAACGCGATCGCCGACCGGCTCACGTCCACCCCCTGCCCGGCCAGCGCGTCCCGTGCCCAGCGGGTCGCCTCGGTCAGGTTGAAGTGGTGGCTGGCGGCGTAGTCGGCCAGCGCCCGGTAGACCGGCGGCCACATGTCCCGCGGCAGCCGGGGCAGGCCCAGCGGCGCGCTGAGCCGAACCACCGGCTCGGGCGCCGAGGCGGCCCCGCCCGCGGTCTCCGGCGGCCCGTGCCGGCTGTCGTCCCACACGAAATGGTTGGAGAACCGGGCGTGCGGCAGCCGCAGGCTCTCCAGCGCCCGGACGAAGCCCCCGAAACCGAACCAGTTCGACTCGTCCACCCCGGTGCCCAGCTGACGGCGCAGGTCGTGGGCGAGCGAGGCCAGGTTGAGCGGGCCCGGCGCGGCCGTGAACCGCCAGGTGACCAGGTCCCGGAACTGGTCGAACGAGGCCGGCGACTCGGGTTCGCCGGGCGTCGACACCACCGGCTCCTCCTCGCTCTCCACCGGCTCGCCCTGCACCAGCTCCAGCAGCTCCTGGCTGGTGATCAGCCGGTCGGCGACCGAGGTGAAGGCGAGCGCCGCGTCCGCCGGGGAGACGATCGTGGTCCGCCGGTCGGCCCGCCGCAGCCGCACCAGCAGCGGCGTCATGTCCGAGTCGCCGGACGCGATCACGAACTCGTCGTGCTGCACCGGGTCGCCGAGCGCGTCCACCGCGTCGACCACCATCCGGATGTCGGCGGCGTTCTTCGTGTGGGTCAGCCGCGGGCAGTCGATCACCTCGAAGCCGGCGTTCACGAAGTACGGCCGGAAGCGCGAGTAGTAGAGCCGCTGTGTCCCGGCGCCCGGATCGGGATGCGGCACCCAGCCGCCCGGATTCATGTAGCACCGCAGAATCAGCCAGCGCCGGGGACCCTCCACGGTCAACGACGTGGTCAACCGGGACAGCCAGGCGCCCGGCTCCTCGGCGAACTGGATCGCGACATCCGGGTCCTGCCTGATGAGGGCGCTGAACACGTTGTCGAAGTCCAAATACAGTGCGGCACGTACGCGAGCCATGCCGGAAACCTACCGCGCGTCGCACAGCGCGGGCGGCGGGGCCGGTCCGAAAGGCGGTTGACTCCGGTCGAAGCCTTGACGATCGGAGCACTCCGTTGCAGCTCGCCCAGGTCCTCGACGTTTTCGAGGCGCTGTTCCGGGCCGCCGCCCACCCGGAGATCGAGGCGGTGGAACGCTTCGGCTCGGACACCGCCCCCGGCGGCCCGTCACCGGCCGGCGTCCGGATCCGGTACGCCGACGGCGCTCTCGCGTACCTCTGGGGCGCGGTGTGGCCGGGAGAGACCGACCTGCCCGTGCCCGGCGTGCCGCCCCCGCCGGCGCGACGGCGGCCGGACCGGGCCCTGGTCCTGGCCGTGCGGCTGCTGGAGGCCGCCCGCCCGGCCGCCTTCCGCTCCTGGCAGCTCGTCGCGCTGGCGAACCTCGGCCCGGACGGCGAGCGCGGCAAGGCGCCCCGGGGCATCCGTGTCGTCGCCACCGACGGCACCTCCCTGCTGCTGCGGGCCACCGCGGCCGGTGGCCCCGAGCGGGCCCCCGAAGTGGAGCCCTACCCGGACTACCGGATCCCGGACGGCCTCAGCGCAGACTGAAGACCTCGCCGCGCGGAGTGAACGGCAGCCGGGCGCCGTGCGGCATCAGGTAGGCGTGCGGGCGGCGGATCCGCAGCACGTCGCACTCCCCGTCGGTGATCACCAGGATCGGCCCCTCGCGGGGGAAGTCCTCGGCGCGTTCCAGCAGGTTGATCGCGGGCTGGAGGACGGTGCCGCCACGGCCGCGCACCCGCACCCGGCCGGCGATCCCGTCGACCGGCAGGTAACCGGCGTCGTAGGCGGCCGCGTCGCAGAACACCACACGTGCGGCCGGCACGTCGCGGGCGGTGGCGTACGACGCGATCGCACCCAGCGCCTTGCTCAGCGACCGGTGGCTCATCGAGCCGGAGGTGTCCACCACCACCCCGAACGTGTGCCTCCGCAGCAGCTCCTCGGGGTAGCGGCGGCCCGGGCGCGGGATGTCCGGAGTGGCCGCCTGACGACGGGACGGGCGGGCGTACGTGCGGACCGGCTCGACGGCCGGCACGTGCTCGTCGAACCACCGCGCCAGCCGCACGTCCCACGGCAGCGGCGGCTGCTCCAGCACCCGGATCTCGGCGACCAGCCCGGACGGCAACTCCCCACGGCCGCTGCTCTGGTGGTACGCGAACCCGGTCAACAGCGCGCGACGGCAGTACTCGTCCAGGTCCACGCCGCCGGCGCGCCGCCCGGCCCAGGGCAGCGGCTCGCCCAGCATGTCCCCGGCGCCCGGCCCGCGCAGCGTACCCAGCCGGCGCATCCGGCGCAGGTCCCCGGCGATCCGGTCGTACACCGCCTCGGCGGAGGCGCCGGCGAACCCGGGGTCGTGAAGCGCCCCGTCCGGCAGCACCCCGACACCCATCTCCACGAGCCAGCCGTTGATCACGAAGTCGCAGGCCACATTCCACAGGTACGGGTCGCGGCCGCCCACCCGGTCGGCATGCCGGAGCGCGACGTGCAGCAGTTCGTGGGCCAGCACGAACCGCCACTCCGGCTCGCTCAGCGACCGCCACGGGTTCACGTAGATCTCGCCCGCCTCGGCCGACACCGCCGCGATCGAGATGCCCTGACTCTGTGCCAGCACACCGTCGGCGACCAGCGTGAAGCCGGCCGCCACCCCGCCGAGCAGCGGGTACGAACCGATGAACCAGCTCATCGCCCGCCCGTACGGCCCCCGGCTGACCGGGCTGTCGGTGATCGACTCGCGGGCGCCGCCGGCCACCTCCACCCCGGCCGTGGCGGCGGCCGACAGCCCCAGCGCGAACCGCTCCGGCCAGGACGGCTCCGTCCCGGGCCGGAACCGGACCGGGGTGCGGTCCAGATCCGGCGGCCCGGCCAGATCCGGCGGCACGCCCTCACGGCGCCAGCGGGCGGCCAGTGCGGCCTCCTCGGCCGACGGCAGCGGGTGCGGCAGCGGATCCGGCTCGCGGCCCAGCTTCACTGCACGCTGGAACCGGGCCACCGCCACGCAGGCCGCCGCCTGATGCGCGGCGTCGTCGCGAGCCTCCGGATCGAGGTGGCCGAAGCCGAGGTGGAGCAGGCAGTGGGCGAGCACCCAGCGCCACTCGTCCGCCTCCAGCCGCCGGGACCGGCTCGCCGTGATCCGGCCGTTCACCCCGACGCGGGCGATGCCCGGGACCGGCGCGCCGACCAGTTCGAGGCAGGCGTCCCGGCGCGGGTATCCGCCGCCGTGCGTCATCGGCGCGAACAGCGGATGCCCGGCCAGCTCCCGCCAGGCCTGGTGGCAGGCGAGCGTGTTCGGATCGGACTCCGGCTGCGGCGCGTGGCGGACCATCTCAGGCCCGGGCCGCGACCAGGCGCGGCAGATCGCGGCTCACCTCGACCAGGAACCAGCCGGGCAGCACCGGGTTGCCGTCCGGGTCCGGCGCGATCACCAGCCGGCCGCACTCCAGCGACAGTTCGGCCAGCTCGACGAGCATCGCCTTGGCCCGGTGGGCGAACTGGCGCACGTTGGCGGACGCGTGCGTCTTGCTCGCCGGCAGGTCCTTGACCAGCCGGGCGCGGAACGCCTCGGCGAGGAAGTACAGCAGGTCCCGGTCGGACGGCGCGGACGGCCAGCCGGCATCACCGCGGACGATCGCGTCCAGCCCGTACCGATGCCGGATGATCTTAACGTAGCCGCCGAAGGCGGTGGCGTGCGCCGGGCTGAGCGTGCCCGCCGCGAGCAGGGTGAGAATCTGTTCGCTGATGCCGTCGCCGTAGGAGGACAGCGCGTCGGAGAGCATGTGCCAGCTGCGCGGCGTGGAGAACGCCTCCTCCACCTTGGGCGGCGCGGACCACAGGTGATCCGGGCGCTCGGTCAGATAGCCGGTCACCCAGCGGTGGATGCCGGTGTCCGTGGCCCACTCCAGCCAGTCCGCCCAGGATGCTCGCAGGTGGACGTGAACCAGGCGGTTGACCAGCGCCGACGCCATCGGGCGGGCCAGCGCGTTGTCGCTGGAACGGTTGCCGGCGCCGATCACGATGGACCCGGCGGGCAGCTCGTAGTCGCCGATCCGGCGGTCCAGGATCAGCGAGTAGAACGCCTTCTGCACCTCCGGGCTCGACGCGTTCAGCTCGTCCAGGAACAGGCAGTACGGCTCGTCGCGGGCGATCGACTCGGGCGGCGCGAACCGGCTGCGCCCGTCCCGCAGCTCCGGGACTCCGATCAGGTCCTCGGCGGCCAGTTGGGTGCCGACGAGCGTGACGCACGGCAGCCCCAGCGAGGCGGCGAAGTCACGGACCAGCGAGCTCTTGCCGATCCCGGGCGCGCCCCACACGAAGACCGGCCGCACGACGGCCACGTGGAGCAGCAGGCCGGGCAGCTGGGCGGGGGTGACCGTGATCGCGGAGTGCATGCCGGACAGTGTGGCCGCGCCCCCGATCGAGGGCCATCCGTTTTAGGACCCCGCCATCGAGGCCCCGATCCCGTTCGACGTGGTCAGATAGTCGGTGCCGGGCAGCTCGGCGGACCCCGTCCGGGCGCCCTCGGCGACCCGCGGATCCACCGAACGGAACGACTCCTCGGCGAAGCCGGGCACCTGCCAGCTGTTGTTGTTCGGCTTGGCGGACGCGGACAGCCCCTGCTCCCCCTGGCCGTTGCCGATCGCCGCGTTGTTGCGCAGCACCGCCGGGGCGGTGGTGATCGCGAAGCCCAGGCCGGTGTTGCGGAACGCCGTGTTGTTGCCCAGCTCGATCGCCCCGGTGTTGCCCTCGTCGACGAAGCCGTGGCCGTTGTTGCCCCAGGCCGCGTTGTGCCGGACCTGGTGCGCCGCGCGCACCCCGGTCCCGCCGCCGACCGCGAGACCGTTCGCCCCGTTGGCGTACGACCAGTTGTACTGCACCGAGACCCGGCTCCGGAAATCGCCCAGGTTGATGCCGTCGCCACCGTTGCGGAACGCCCGGTTGCCGCGCAGCTGGTTGCCGTCGCCGGCACCGAACTGCACCGCCAGCCCGGAGCCCCGGTTGGCGTAGAAGTCGCTGTCCAGCACCCGGTTGGCGGCCGTCCCGTCGTCGCGCAGCATCAGCCCGGAACCGGCGTTGTCGTGCACCGACAGCCGCTGGTAGACGTTGTTCGTGCAGGCCCGGCAGGTGTAGGCGGCGTTGCGGGCGCCGGTGATCTCCAGATCGCGCAGTGTCCAGTAGGACGCCTGCTGAGTGATCGCCCACTGGTCGGCCGGGATCGCCGAGGCGTCGATGACGGCCCGCTCGCCGCCGTAGCCGCTGATCGTCACGCGCTGCCCGGCGGTGCCGCTCGTGGTGATCGAGATCGGACTTGTGGGGCGGTAGGTGCCGCCACGCAACGCGATCGTCTGACCCGGCCTCACCACCGCGGCGGCCTTCGCGATCGAGGCGTACGGGCGAGCCAGGCTGCCGTCGCCGTCGTCCGAGCCGCCCGGCGCCACGTAGATGTCCGCCTTCGCCACGCCCAGGCCGGTGACCGGGCGCGCGGTGGCGCTCGCCTTCGCCGACGGCGCGGCGCTCGCGGGGCCGGCGCCGCCGGTGGGCCGGGCCGGGACGGAGACCGGCGGGGAGGCGGTGATGGTCAGCGCCGGGCCGACCGCGGCGGGACGCTCCGGCTCGTACACCACGGCGTAGGTCATGCCGCCACCCACCGCGACCGTCGCGGCGACCGCGGCCGCCACCAGGCCCTTGTGCGAGGCGAGCGACTGCACGTGCGCGACCAGCGAGACGCCGGACAGCGCGGACGGCGCGACCGCCGCCCCGCCGGTGGCCGCGGCCTGGATCCCGGCCCACAGCGCGACCGGCACCGGCAGCGCCGCGACACCCAGCAGCAGCCGCTCCGGCGAGACCATGCCGGCCTGGTGGACGCGGCAGTTCGGGCAGTCCCGCACGTGCCGGGCCAGTCGCTTGCGCCACACCGAGTCGGCGCCACCGTCCCAGAACCGGATGGTCTGCCGCAGCTCGGGACACATCGGCTTGGCCCGCAACGCGCGAACCACCCCGCGGGACAGGTCCAGCTGCGCCTTCATCCGCTGCACCTTGACCGCGGCGTGCTTCGGGCTCAGGTCCAGGGCGGCGGCCAGCTCGGCCCGGGACAGATCGCCACGGGCCTCCTGCCACCAGAGCCCGAGCAGCTCCCGGTCCCGGTCCTCCAGCCAGCGTGTCGCCTCGGCCAGCTCCCGCCGCTGCTCGGCCACGACCAGCTCGGCGGTGGTGCGCTCGGCGAAGTCACCGACCGGGTCCGGCACGTCCACCGGCTCCGGATGGTGGCGCATCAGGGTCATCTTGCGCGAGCGCAGATGCATCTGGACCCGGCGGTACGCGATCGCCACCAGCCATGACCGGAAACGGTCAGGATCGCGGAGGGAACCCAGGCCGTTGATGGCCTGGAGCATGGTGTCCTGCACCAGATCGTCGACGTCCGGATGACCGTTCAGCGCCCGGCCGATGATGTTGTAGATCAGCGAGAGATGCCCGGTGATCAGCTGATCCCGGGCGGCGGCACGGCCGCGCTGGGCTTCGCGAACGAGGTCCGCTATGTCGTGCGCGAATGCAGTATCACTCTCCGTCACCGTCTCGCTTCTCTCTTCGCAGTGGTGCCCGGCATGCCGGCGGATATCGGAGTTCGTGCCTACCCTTGATCGAGTTCGTGCCCGCTAGCTGCGGCGATGTGCGACTGCTCGTGATCGAGCCGTATCGTGACACAGGCTTTTGAAAGCTGTAAAGCCGACCTTCGCGAGTTTTTGTTATCGCTCCCATGCCGCGGCATCTACTCTCCGCCACCTTCCGTGAGAGGAGATCCCCATGTCCGGAGAGAGCCGGCGCCCGCTCGTCTCGGCGGTCGCCGTGGCGGTTCCCGGCGACCTGATCGCGTCCCGAAGTCCCGGCGTTTCCGGGCCGCGTGATCGTGTCCCGTGTCCCGCCGTTTCGGGGCCGCGTGATCGCGTCCCGGCCTCCCGGCCTCCCGGCGTCCCGGCGTCCCGGCCTACTCGGTCCCGTGATCGCGTCCTGTGTCCTGCCGTTTTCGGGCCGCGTGATCGCGTCCCGCCGTTCCCGGCCGCCGCCGGCCCGTTTCCCCGGGACCGGCGGGGATGTCGTACCCGGCGCATAGTCTGCGACCGTGAGGGCGGAGCCGAGCATCCTGCACGTCGACCTCGACGCGATGTTCGCCGCGGTCGAGCAGCGCGACAAGGTCTCGCTGCGCGGAAAGCCGGTGATCGTCGGCGGCGTGGCCGGCCGCGGCGTGGTGTCCACCGCCTCCTACGAGGCTCGCGCCTACGGCGCCCGCTCAGCCATGCCGATGGCCCAGGCCCGGCGGCTCTGCCCACCCGGCACCGCCTATCTGTCGCCACGGTTCGCGGCGTACAAGAGGACCAGCACCGTCGTCATGGAGCTGCTGCACGGCGTGTCCCCGCTGGTCGAGCAGGTCTCCATCGACGAGGCGTTCGTCGACCTTGCCGCCGGTGACCACGACCTCAGCCCGCCCGCCGTCACCGAGCTCGCCCTCCGGCTCAAGGCGGAGATCGCCGAGGCCACCGGCGGTGTCACCGGCTCCATCGGCGCGGCCTCCAGCAAACTCCTCGCCAAGATCGGCTCCGACCTGCACAAACCGGACGGGCTCACCGTCGTCGCCCCCGGCGAGGAGCTGGCCTTCCTGCACCCGCTGCCGGTCAAATGGCTCGGCGGTGTCGGCCCCGCCACCGAGCAGCGCCTGCACCGATCCGGCGTCCGCACCGTCGGCGACCTGGCCGCCGTCCCGCTGGACGACCTCGTCGACTGGTTCGGCACCGCCCACGGCACCGGCCTCCACCGGCTCGCCCGCGCCGACGACAGCCGCCCCGTCATCAGCGAGCGCGAGGCCAAGTCGGTGTCGGCCGAGGAGACCTTCGACGTCGACCTCACCGATCCGGTCCGGCTCAACCGCGAGCTCGACCTGCTGTCCGCCCGCGTCGCCGGACGCCTCCGCAGCAGCGGCCTCACCGGCCGGACCGTCAACATCAAGGTCCGCTCCCCGGATTTCACGACGGTGACCCGTGCGTTCACCCGCGACCAGCCCACCGATGACGGCCGCCTGCTGGCCCAGCTGGCCCGCCGCCTCCTGGCCGAGGTCAACACCTCCGGCGGCGTGCGACTGCTCGGCGTGGGCGTCTCCACCCTGGCCGACTTCGCCCAGGACGACCTGTTCTCCACGGCGGACCTGTTCTCCACGGCGGACCTGTTCTCCGCGGCGGACCGCTTGTCCGCGGCCGACCTTTCCTCCGCGGCGGACCTCCGTACCGCCCCGACCGGTCCGGCAGCCGCCCCGGCGACCCGCTCTCTCGCCGACGCCGACGCCGACGCCCAGCCGCCCGCCGCTTCGTCCGATGGCGCCCTGGACCTCACCTCGCCCACTACTGTCGGCCGCACCGATTCCCCACCCCCGCCCGCCGCTGATCTGGCCGTGTCCGGGGATTTGGCTTCCCGTTCCACTGATCTGGCCGTGCCCGGGAGGTTCGCCTCCCGTCCTGTTGACCTGATCGGCAAGGACCCGTCCGCGACCGATGACCTCGTCATCGGCCCGGGCGAGACGGTGAACCCGGCGCCGCTCTGGCGGCCCGGGCAGGACGTCCGGCATGACGATCACGGCGCCGGCTGGGTGTGGGGGAGCGGGCTGGGCCGGGTCACTGTCCGTTTCGAAGGCCCACACACCCCTCCGGGCCCGGTCCGGACCTTCGCCGTCGACGATCCGCACCTGCATCCCGCCGACCCGCCCGACTGGACCGCGCCGTCCGCTGATGGCCGGTCGCCCTGACGGTCTGCTGGGCCGGGGTTCGCCGGCCGGTCTTGTTCGGCTGGTTGTGGGTGCTGACCCTGCTGGCCAGATCACCCGGCCCGCCCGCCCGCCTGCACGCCCGCCGGGCAGCGCACAGCGCACCGACGGTGTGCCCCGAGTACCGCTGTGACGCTCGTGAGCGGCCGCGCAGGGCCCTGCGTGCGTGCCGAATTGCTCGGCCCGGTCTGCCCGCCGGGCAGGCGCCCACAGCGCACCGACTGCGCGCCCTGTCGCCCTGTCGCCTTATCGTCCTGGCGTCCTGGCGTCCTGGCGTCCTGGCGTCCTGGCGTCCTGGCGTCCTGGCGTCCTGGCGTCCTGGTGTCCTGGCGTTCTGGCGTCCGGTGGGCGGAGGGCCGGCGTGCGGGGCGATGTGCGCTCGGAGAACGTGACACCCGTAGTGGGTGTGACGACACCCGTTGCGGGTGTCACGTCTGCGGAACACAGATAGCCGAGATCCGTGTCCCGCGTCTCCCCGGACGGGGATCCGTTCCTGCGTGCGCTGCCAACCGGTGAACGTGGCGGTGGTTCTGAGTAGCGGCCGGCCGATGCCACACGCTGGAGTCCACGGGGCAGCGTCAGCGGCGGTCGCCGGGAGCCATCACCGGCCGGCCGGGTCGCTTCGCCGGTCCTGCCCAGCGACGAGCACACCGTTCACGCCATGCCGTCTACATGCGCAACCACCGCAACGGACGAGTCTTCACCGGCCTTAGCCCGCCGATCGCCGTCGGCGTCGCCGGTCATCGAATCCCTGATCCAGGTCCGGTTTTCGCTACCCGGCACCCGCGTCGTGAGGCATGGCAAAGCAGGGCCGGATCGGATATGCCCTGGTAGCGAGCCTTCATTGACAAGCCAGCAGGGTCGGTGCTGTTGGGGTGGCGCCCAGCGCCAGCCGTACGGTCCCGGGGCGGTTGTGGCTGGTCGTGGGTGCTGCCTCGAGCGCTCGGAGAGGATGCCCCACGACCAGCCGGACACGCATCGCCGCCTGAGAACGGATACACCCGCAGGCGGCGCACCGTGGGCGGGTCAGCAGAGGGTGGCGACGGTGAGCCAGTCCGCCGAGCGGGGCCGGTAGCCGTACCTGATCAGGCCGTGGACGATGGCGGGCACGTGGCCCGCGCCGTAGACGACGGCGACCTCGATCTGCTCGTCGCACCGTTCCTCGTGGAGGCGGTAGAGGGCTTGCAGCAGCATCGCGTCGCGGTCGCCGACGAGGGCGTCGTGCAGGTGCGGTTGCTGTTCGGCGAACGCCTCGTCGAGCGGCGTGGGCAGGTCGTTGAGTTCCAGGGCGCGGGACCAGACGGTACGGGCGCCGCCGAACAGCCGCACCACCATCACGACGGGCAGCGCCATCCAGACGTACAGCCGCTGTTTGAGGGGTGCCCGCCGCCAGCCGGCCGTGAACTCGGCCGTCGTCGCGTCCGGGCGCACGATGTCGGCGCCCGACGACCCGTAATCGATCTCCTGCCGGACCAGCCCGGCCCGCCGGTTGAACCGCAGCACCGCATAGCTGAGTGTCAGGGCGCGTCCCAGGAGCGAGAACCCGCCGTCACCGCCGATCCCCTCGGTGACGATCACGTCAGCGGTCCGGAGCCGCCGGGACACCGCGGCGAAGAACGCCGGCTCCGCCATATGGATCATGGGATAGACGACGAAGCACATCGGTGTGCCGGTGCGCCGCAGCCGTACCACCGCGGATCGCACCCCGAAATCGCTGACTTCGATGATTTGCATGACGGCCCCCGAAACCGCGCATCCACATCCTGGCCGTCAGGGTGGCACTCCCGCTCAACCGGCCGCTGCCAGGCGAATGTCACCGGCGGGTGTGGAACGAGGATCGATGGGTAAGCCGCCCGGGCGATGGCGGCCGCCGGGATGTGCGGATGGTGCACGGCCCGGGGGTTGATCCGTGTTGATGGATGTGACCCGGGTTGGCAACCCGGTCGCCGGGGAGTACGAACGGTCCAGGGAGGGCATCCACATGACCGCTGTTTCCCCGCGTCCCGTGCAGACGCGGCCGTGGCCGGCGCGGCGTCAGGTCAGAGGTTCCTGGCTGGCCCGGACCATCCGCACCACCGACGCCAAACAGATCGGCATCATGTATCTGGCCACCGCGTTCGCGTGGTTCGTGCTCGGTGGCCTGATGGCGCTGCTGATGCGCGCCGAGCTCGGTCGCCCGGGCATGCAGATGCTGTCGCCGGAGCAGTACAACCAGCTGTTCACCATGCACGGCACGATCATGCTGTTGTTCTTCGCGACGCCGATCGTGTTCGCCTTCGCCAACTTCGTGGTGCCGATCCAGATCGGGGCGCCGGACGTGGCGTTCCCACGGCTCAACTCGTTCGCGTACTGGCTGTACTTCTTCGGCGGCATGATCGCGTTCGCGGGTTTCCTGTTTCCCGGTGGCGCCGCGGATTTCGGGTGGACCGCCTACACGCCGCTGAGCACCGCCGACCACTCCCCGGGTCTGGGCGGCAACGCCTGGGTGGTCGGGCTGGCGATCTCCGGTGTCGGCACGATCCTCGGCGCGGTCAACATGATCACCACGATCCTGTGCCTGCGCGCGCCCGGGATGACCATGTTCCGCATGCCGATCATGACGTGGAACATCCTGCTCACGAGCGTACTGGTGGTGCTGGTCTTCCCGTTCCTGGCGGCCGCCCTCTTCGCGCTCGCCGCCGACCGGGTGCTGGGCGCGCAGGTCTTCAACGTCAGCACCGGTGGGCCGATGCTGTGGCAGCACCTGTTCTGGTTCTTCGGCCATCCCGAGGTCTACATCATCGCGCTGCCGTTCTTCGGGATCATCACCGAGGTGGTGCCGGTCTTCAGCCGCAAGCCGGTGTTCGGGTACAAGACGCTGGTCGCCGCCACGATCCTGATCACCATGCTGTCGATGAGCGTGTGGGCACACCACATGTTCGCCACCGGCCAGGTCCTCCTGCCGTTCTTCAGCCTGCTCAGCTACCTGATCGCGATCCCGACCGGGATGAAGTTCTTCGTCTGGATCGGGACGATGTGGCGCGGTCAGCTGACCTTCGAGTCGCCGATGCTGTTCGCCGTCGGGTTCATGGTGACGTTCCTGCTCGGCGGCCTGACCGGGGTGCTGCTCGCCTCGCCGCCGGTCGACTTCCACGTGACCGACAGCTACTTCGTGGTGGCGCACTTCCACTACGTACTGTTCGGGACGATCGTGTTCGCGGTCTTCTCCGGCATCTATTTCTGGTTCCCGAAGATGTTCGGCCGGATGCTCGACGAGCGGCTGGCGAAGGTGCACTTCTGGCTCACCTTCATCGGCTTCCACGCCACCTTCCTGGTGCAGCACTGGGTCGGCAACGAGGGCATGCCCCGGCGGTACGCGGACTATCTGCCCGGCGACGGCTTCACCACGCTGAACATGATCTCGACGGTGGGCTCGTTCGTGCTGGGGGCGGCCACCCTGCCGTTCATCTACAACGTGTGGAAGTCGTACCGGGTGGGCCGGGTGGTGACAGCCGACGACCCGTGGGGGCACGGGAACTCGCTGGAGTGGGCGACGTCGAGCCCGCCGCCGTTGCGCAACTTCGACCGGATGCCGCGGATCCGTTCCGAGCGGCCGGCCTTCGATCACAAGTTCCCCGAGCTGGCGGCCGGTGGGCAGTCGGCGGCCGGACCGCCGGAGGGCGGGGCGAGACCGCTCACCGAGGAATCCTCCGGGGGTGCGACCTATCCGGAGGACCGCACCGATCGTTGAGATACACAAGTTAACAACCATCTTTCCGGAAATTTCGGATAAGACGGTGCGTGCGGATGGTGCGGAGTGCTCTAGAGCCCCGTAGCCCGCAAACCGCCCCAGGCGATGAGAGATCGGACAACTCCCCCCACCCGGAAGGGTTCTCATGCCGATCGCCCGCCGCCGCACCGCAGTCATCCCCGCCGCCCGCAACGGCCGGGTGACGGCCACCGCCGGGGCCGTCTCGCTGGCCGCCGCGCTCGCCCTCCCGGCAGTGCCCGCGACAGCCGCCGCCCCGGCGTCCCCGGCCCGCGGCTGCACCGTCGGCGGCCTCACCGTCGGCGACTTCACCGCCCGCGCCGAGGCCGGGCTCGTCAGGATCGCGGTGCTCGACCCCGGTCCACTGGTGAAAGGCATGCCCGCGCTCGCCGACGTCCGGCTCGCCGTCGCCGACGGCACCGCGAACAGCGCGGGCCGGCCGTTCAAGACGGTCGCCGGTGGGCGGCACGCCGACGCCCGGCTCCTCGGCATCCCGGGCGACAGCACCGGGGCACGGCACCTGGCGCCCAGCGGGCAGACCGGACCGGTCACCGCCGAACTCGCCCAACTCCAGGCGGCCGGGCTGGCGACCGTGAAACTCGGCAAAGCCACTGCCGAGGCGACCTGGGACGAGGCGTACCGGTGCGGAAAGACCGGACCGCTCACCCGGTCGGCCACCATGCTCGGCGGCCTGTCCCTCCTCGACGGAACCGGGCCGGTCCCCGCCATGCACGCGGACCGTCGCCGGACCGGGCTGCTGCGGGTCGGCCCCAGCGGATCCGCCCAGACCGCCACGGATCTCGTCCGCGTCGGAAAGGGCCGCATCGGCGTACGCTCCGCGGCCGGCGCCGCCCTCAGCGACCTGAGCCTCTTCGCCGGCACCCCACAGGAGATCTCGATCAAGGTGGTGAACCAGCCGCGCCTCGAGGTGATCGCGGGCGGCGACCGGGCCCACTCCAAGGTCACCTACCGGCCCGCGGTGCTGTCGGTGACCATGGCCGGTCAGCCCGCGCACCTGCTCAAGAACGCCGGCGCCGGCGTCTCCCTCGACCTGCTGGGCGCCATCGGCAAACGGAACCCGGCCGCCCTCCGGGTCCGGGTCAGCCTCGGCGACCTCAAACAGCAGAACGGTGGCCGCCAGGTGCGCGCCGAGGCGGCCACCGTCCGCATCGAGGTCGAACTCGGGCACGCCCCCGTTCTCGACGTCGCGCTCGGCTACCTGTCGGCGGCGGCCTGCGCCCCGGCCCCGGCCCGCGACGGCAAACCCTACGGCGAGCACCCGCGCCCCCGTACCTCCAGCTCACCGGCCCCAGCCGTCCCCGCCGCCGAGGTCCCCGCCTCACCGCCGGCTCCCACGTCACCGTCCGCCTCGCCTTCGGCTTCGGCCCCGTCCTCCGGCGGTACGGGCGGAGGCGCGCTGGCCCTGACCGGTTCCGACGTGACGCCGTACGGCTTCGGCGGCGCGGCCCTGGTCCTGGGCGGTCTCCTGGCACTCCTGTTCGGCCGCCGCAGCCGCCGCCACTGACCCACCGGAACCGTTCGGCTGACTGGCGGCGGGTGTTGTCTCGAGTGTGTTGAGGCAGCCCAGACCCTGCTGGCTTATCAATAGAGGCTCGCTACCAGCGCATGTCCGGTCCGGCCCTGCTTTGCCAGGCCTCACGACGTGGGTGTCGGGTAGCGGAGACCGGACGTGGATCAGGGCTCCGATGACCGGCGGCGACGGCAACGGCGGCGGCGTTCGGCGGCGGCGTTCGGCGACGGCGATCGGCGGTCCAAGGCCGGTGAAGATCCGTCCGTTGCGGTGGTTGTGCATGTGGACGGCATTGCGTGGACGGTGTGCTCGTCGCTGGCCAAGACCGGCGAAGCGACCCGGCCGGCCCGCGATGGCTCCTCGGTGATCGCTGTTGACGCTGCCCAGTGAATTCCAGCGTGCGGCACCGGCCGGCCGTCGCACGCCATCACCGTCACGTTCACCGGCTGGCAGCGCACGCAGAGACGAGTCCCCGTTCGGGGAGGCGGGACACGGATTTCGGCTATCTGTGTTCGGCAGACGTGACACCCGCAACGGGTGTCGTCACACCCACTACGGGTGTCGTGTTCTCCGAGGACACATCGCTCTGCACGCCAGCCCTCCGCCCACCGCCCACCGGACGCCGGGACGCCAGGGTGCCGGGTCGCCGGGACGCCAGGGTGCCGGGACGCCAGGGCGCCGGGACGCCAGGGCGCCGGGACGCCAGGGCGCCGGGACGCCAGGGCGCCGGGACGCCAGGGCGCCGGGACGCCGGGACGCCGGGACGCCGGGACGCCAGCGTGCCAGCGTGCCAGCGTGCCAGCGTGCCAGGCGCACCGTTGGTGCGCTGTGTGTGCCCGCCCGGCGGGCAGACGGGGCCGAGCGATTCGGCACGCACGCAGGGCCCTGCGCGGTCGCTCACGAGTGTCACAGCGGTGCCCGGGGCACACCGTCGGTGCGCTGTGCGCTGTGCGCTGTGCGCTGTGCGCTGTGCGCTGTGCGCTGTGCGCTGTGCGCTGTGCGCTGTGCGCTCCCGCCCGCCCGGCCGGCGGGCGTGCAGGCAGGCGGGTGATTTGGTCGGCAGGGTCAGCCCTCCCGGCCAGCCGTACAAGACCGGGTGACTGAGCGGACTGCCTCGACGCCGGTGAACGAGGCGTTTGCCGCGGAGCCGGTCAGCTCGTCCTGGTTGAGCGGGTCTCGCTGAGGAAGTCCGTCAATGTGCGGCGGGGTGTCCAGCCCTGTGCGCGGGCCCGGCTGATGTCCAGGATCACGCCGCTGGTCAGTTGCTGTACGGCGTACCGAGAGAGGGTGGCCGGGAGTCCGGTGACGTGGGCGATGGCGGTCGCCAGGGTCGCCGCGGCGGTCGCCAGCGGGATCGGCAGGTGGCGCACCGGGACGCCGCAGACCGCCTCGACGACCTGATCGCGCTGGTACGGCTCGGCGTCCGCGATGTTGTAGGCGCCCGCCGGCCAGCCCATGGCTGTCTCGTCGGGGCGGCCCGCGTGGTTCTCGTGTCGCCGGCCCGGAGCCGCCGCGGCCGGCAGGCCCGCTTCGCTCGTTAGGCCCGCTTCGCTCGTTAGGCCCGCTTCGCTCGTTAGGCCCGCTTCGCTCGGCAAGCCCGCTTCGGCAGGCAGGCCGGCGGCGGCCAGGCACGCGTCGGCGAGGTTCTCCACCGCGGTCAGGCTGAGCGGGACGTCCGGGCCGGGCAGCAGAGCCCGCCCGCCGCGCACCGCCCGCCGCAGCCTCGGCAGCAGATGCGGGTCGCCGTGACCGTAGACGGCCCGTGGCCGCAGCACCACCGCTCCCGCCGCCAGGGCCAAGCGCTCCCCGGCGGCCTTGGTCCGGCCGTAGGCCGTCATCCCGGACAGTGGGTGATCTTCGCGAATCGGGTCGGGCCCGGCCGTGGCGTAGACGCTGGCGCTGCTCACCCACACCGTCTTCCGGCTTTCGGCGGCGGCGAGAAGGTGGGCGGCGCCGTCCACGTTGACCGCCCGGAAGGCGGCTTCCGCGGCGCGGCCGGGCGGTGGGTCACCCACGGCCGCGGCGAGATGCAGCACGATGTCGGTCCCGGTCAGATCCGGCGGGGTACGGGCGGCCGCATCCCAATACCGAAACTCCCCGACCGGGCCGGGCCGCCGTCCGAGGCAGATCACGTGGGCCCCGGCCGAGGCGGCGGCGAGTGCCGTCACGCCCCCGCAGAATCCGCTCGCCCCGGTGACCGCTATCCGTACCGTCATCGGGCTGCCGCGATGTGTGTCACCTGGCTGGGCTGGGTGTGGTTTGTCCGGGTCACCGTCGTTCGTGGCGTCGTCGGGTTGCCGGGATGGGTTGTGCGGCTGGGGTGGGCACGGTTTGTCCGGGTCACCGCGGTTCGTGGCGTCATCGGGCTGCCATGAGGAGGGCCGCCCAGCCGGGCAGGGCACTGCGCCGGTCGGGGCGGGCTTTCCGCACTTCGGGGCGGTGTGGGGCCAGCGCCGTTAGGGTGTCGGTCAGCTGGGCTCGGGCGAGTCGCGCGCCTGGGCAGGCGTGCGGCCCGGCGCCGAAGACGAGCTGGGAGATCTGGGGCGGCGCCGGGTCGGCCGGATCCGGATCCCGGTGGTGTGCCCCGGCGGCGTGGCGTGCCACCAGGATCAGCCGGTCACCGGTTCGCACCGGGCAGCCGTCGACGCTGCCGGGAGCCGCCGCGACCCGGGGTAGCAGCGGGGTGGGCGCGGTCACCCGGAGCAGTTCGGCGGTCAGGGCTTCCGGCGCCTGCCCGGCGTGGTCCCACAGGTCCGCGTCGGCACACCAGGCCACGGCCCGCGGCAGCCCGGCGACCGTCGTGTTGATCGCGGCCACCGCGAGCATCGCCGCCAGCCCGTCGCCGTCCGGGCCGCTGCCGAGGAGGACGTTCAGCCGGGCGGCGGCGTGGCGGGCGGCCCGGCGGTGGTGGGGGAGCGTCACGCCGGGCAGGTGTTCGCGGGCGGCGGCTGCCGCGGCGGTGCGTGCGGCCGTGGCGAGCGCGCGGCCGTCGACGTCGGCGCCGAGCAGGGCGGCGGCTGTGGCGCCGGAGAGTTCGGCGGCCACGTCCACCACGTCGATCGTGCGGCCGGCGGCGAGTGGGGCGAGGCGGCGGTCGAGGACGGCGCGCCAGATCGGGCGCAGCCGGGCGACCCCGTCCGCGCCGAGGGACTCGGCGAGGGCACGGCGTGAACCCCGGTGGGCGTCGCCCTCCTGATCGAAGAGGAGGCCGCCACCGGCCAGCCGGCCGGCCGCGCCGCCGGTGGTGCCCTCCGCGGTCCGGTCCAGGGGGACGCGGGTGAGACCGTCCAGGTAGGCGGCGGGGGAGTGGGCGATCACGGTTCCGCCGAGCCGGAGCACCGGACGCCGCCGGGTGGCCGCGAGCAGCGCGAACAGCACCGGGTGACTGCGCAGGTAGACCCGCCGGTCGCGGCGCCGCGCCAGATCATGGTTCACCGGACGTGGACCTCGGCGGAGGTGGGCGGGCGCCAGCGGCGGTCCCAGTACCAGAGGAGCGTGCGGCGGGCGCCCCACGCGCGGAGGCGGCGCAGGCTGGCCTCGACGACCAGGTCTTCGGCCCGGACGATGCGGCTGGTCTCCCGGCGGGCGCGGTTCAGCATGGTGACGTCCTCGGAGCCGTCCTCGAGGCGTTCGCGGGCGGTGCCGCCGCAGCGCTGGTACAGGTCGGCGGTCAGGGCCAGGTTGTGGCCGTGGACCAGGACGTACGGGGTGCGATAGACCGGGTTCCGGTGTTCTTTGCGGTAGCGGCCGTACAGTGCGGCCAGCCGGACCGCCGCCGGGAAGACGTGGCGTTCCGGCCAGGTGGGGTTCTCGTCGCGGCGGGGGACGCTGCGGCCGCAGACCATCTCGGCGCCGCCGGTCAGGTGGGCGCGGGCGGTCGCCACCCAGTCGGGGGCGGGGCGGCAGTCGGCGTCGGTGCGGGCCAGCAGGGTGGCGCCGGTCGCGACGGCGTGCCGGAAACCGGTGTCGGCGGCGGTGCCCGCGCCCGGCGACGGCTCGGGGACCACCTCCACCGGGAACGGCGCGGCCGCCGCGAACCGGCGCACCACCGCGGCGGTGCCGTCGGTGGAGGCGTTGTCGACCACGACCAGCCGGAAGTCCCGGTCGGTCTGCGCGGCGAGCGCCTCCAGCACGACATCGACGGTCCCGGCCTCGTCGAAGGCGGGAACGATCACCGCAAGCCCGCTCACCGGGTTGTCTCCGAGTTGCGGGTGGGGGTGGTCGCCGTGGGTCCGTTCATCGGGTTGTCTCCGAGTTGCGGGTGGGGGGTGGTCGCCGTGGGTCCGTTCATCGGGTCGTTTCCGAGTTGCGGGTGGGGGTGGTCGCCGCGGGTCCGTTCATCGGGTCGTTTCCGAGTTGCGGGCGGGGACGGTCGCCGTGAGTCCGCTCATTGTGCCGTCTCCGGATCGAGAGAGATCGCCGTGAGTCTGTTCATCGGATCGTCTCCGGGCCGAGATCCGGGACGGCCACCCGGGCGGCCCCACCCGGCGCCGGGCGCGGATCCGGGGCGGACTCCGGTGGATGGCAGGAATCGGGTGCTCATCCGCGTACCCCCGGGGGTTTTCTCTGATGTGGAATGCCGGCGGCGAGCGACGCGGCCGCACCCCGGTCGGGTTTGCGGGACCGGCCCGAAAGGGGGACCGGCGCGAAGAGCACGCGGTCCGGGCGGGCCGCGCCCATCCGCCGCAGCGGCTCGCGCAGAGCGGCCTCGACGGCGGGGCGGCTGGCGCCCGGCGCTGTTTCGACCACCGCGACCACGTGTTCGTCGCCGTCACCGGCGGGCACGCCGACCAGGACGGCGAGGGCCACACCGGGTACGTGCAGGGCCGGTTCGTAGAGGCCGGGATAGATGTTCTCGGCACGCCGCAGGATCATGTCCTTGCAGCGGCCGGCCAGTACGACGCGACGGCCGTCCACGGCCGCCACATCACCGGTGGCGACCCACTCGTGCGGGTCGGCGCCCAGGTAGCGGTCGCAGACGCCGGCTCCGGCGAGCAGCAGTTGGCCGGTGTCGTCGAGGCGGGCGCGGACGCCGGGCAGCAGGTCGCCGACCAGGTCGCCGTCCCCGTCGAAGGCGGATTTCTCGGCGGCGGAGACGGCGGCCGCCGGGAACACCTCGGTGAGCGCGTAGACGCCCCACGCCTCGTCGGCACCGGCCGCGACGACCCGGTGGAGCAGGTTCGCCGAGACCGGGGCGGATCCGCTGTAGACCCGGCCGGTGAACGGGACGCCGGCGTCCAGGGCGGCCCGGATCTGCGGCGGCGTCAGGTAGGTGGCCTGCGGGCGCAGGGTGGTGACCTGCTTGGCGAGGGCGCGCGGGCGGCGGGCGGGCGCGGCGACGGGTGCGCCGGCGGCCAGCGACGGAACCATGACGAAGAAGGTGCCGCCGAGCACCGGGACGCCGGGGCGGGGCCGGACCAGGTCGTGCACGGCGTGCAGTCCGGTGTCCAGACCCGCGCGGGTGTGCACGACGGCCCGGGGGCTGCTGGTCGTGCCGGAGGTGAAGATGACGACCGCGTCGCCGTCGCCGTCGTACGCCCGGGGGACGGGACCCGTTCTCAGGGAAAGCGAGGGGGCGTTGCCGGGCAGCCGGGGACCCACCGTGACCGTTTCGGATATGTCAGGAAAATTAGGGAGCGCCAAGCCGATTCGCCGTGCCAAAGGAGCCGCCCAGCCCGCGACCGCCTGCGCCGGGGCGTCCGCGATGATCAAAGAAGGGCGCGCGAGCGACAGCCGCGCCCGCAGCACGTCCGGTCCCGCGGTCGGATCCAGAAGAGCCACCCGGACCCCGAGACGGTACGCCGCGAGCACCACGGCCAGGGCGCGCGGCCCGGGGCGGATCGCGATCCCGAGCGTGTCCCCCACGGTCAGGCCACGTGCGTGCAGAGCGGTGGCGTACCGGTCCCGCAGCACGGCCAGATCGCCACGGCTCACCCGGTCCACGATCGCCGGCCGGTCGTCGCCGGCCCGCAGACCCGCGTTCAGCTCATCGAGCAAGTGGGCTCCTCAACGTGGATCGGGGGTGTGCGGGCCGCTGCCACGGTCGAGGTACCAGCGGGCGGTCCGCAGCACCCCGTACGCGCGCAGCCGCCGGGTCGAGTTCTCCACCACCATCGACCGGCAGTGAACGATCGATGAGGTGGTCCGGCGTACCCGATTGAGAAACAGCCGGTCGGTCGGTGACGGCCGGCGCGGCATCCCACCGCACGCCTGGTAGAGCGCGGCCGTGATCGCCATGTTGTTCCCGGCGTGCATCCGGTACGGCGCCAGGAACCCGTCCTCGCGGTGCGCCGGCCGGAGTCGCCCGAACGCCGCGGCCAGCGCCACGAGCAGCGCGAACACCGCCCGCCCGGCCGGGCCGTGCTCGTCGTGCCGGGCCGTGATCCGGCCGCACACCATCGCGGCGCCGCCGTCCAGGGCGGCCCGGGCCGCCGCCACCCAGCCGGGCCGGGGCAGGCAGTCCGCGTCGGTACGCGCGAGCAGGACGGCCCCGGCCCCGATGGCGTGCCGGAACCCGGTGTCGACCGCGCAGCCGACCCCCTTCTCCGGTTCGGTGATCACGTGCACCGGGAACGGGGCGCACGCCGCGAACGCCCGGGCCGCGTCCGCCGTCGTGTCGGTGGAGCCGTTGTCGACCACGAGCAGGGTGAAGGCGGTGTCGGTCTGGGCGGCCAGGGCGTACAGGGTGGCGCTGATCCGAGCCGCCTCGTTGTAGGCGGGCACCACGACCCAGAGGCGGGTCACGATCGTTCCCACACCATCGTCATGATGCTGACGCCGCCGCCGAGGCCCATGAACAGCACCCGATCCCCGGGTACCAGATCCGGAAATATCCTGGCGAGCTGGACGCCGAGCGTGGCGCTCGCCATGTTGCCCAGATCCGTGACGGTGATCTCCAGCCGATCCCGCGGCACCCCGGTCACCTCGATGAACCGTTCCAGGTACGGCAATGTCACCTGATGCACCAGAATCCTGGCGTAGTCGGTGAACTCGAACCCGGTCCGCGCCCGCACCCGGTCCAGGATGCTGGCCCCGATCTTCTCGAACACCCCGCGCAGCTTGTGCCCGTCCCCGGTGAAATAGGAGAACTCGTCCCCCCGCGGATGCCGCGACCCGCCGCCCGGGATGCCGCCGACCGTCCAGTGCTCGGAGAACGTCTCGGTGTCGATGTCCAGGATCCCGCCGCGCCCCACCGGCTCCACCACCACGGCCGCGCCCGCGTCACCGAACGTGAATCCGGCGAACGACCGTCGCGCCTCCGCCATGCTCGCCACCCGGGGCCGCATCACCCGGGTCGGCGTCTCCCCGGTCACCACCAGCGCCCGCCGCGCCCGCCCGGCCAGGATCATCGACCGGGCCAGGTCGATGCCGTTGACGAAACTGTTGCAGGCGTTCGTGACGTCCAGCGCGTGCGCCCGGCTGCCGAGCGAGTCCTGGAGGATGTGCGCGGTGGCCGGTTCCACCATGTCCCGGCTGGCCGAGGCGAACAGCAGCAGGTCGACGTCGAGCGGGTCCAGCTCGGCGGCGCCGAGAGCGGCGCGGGCCGCGTGCAGTCCGAGGGTGGAGGCGTACTCGCCGTCGGCCGCGATCCGCCGCCGCTCGATGCCGGTGAGCCGGGCGAGCAGGCCGCGGGGCAGCCGGCCGATCCGGTCCTGCAGCTCAGCCGTGCCGACCTCACGCTCCGGCAGGTGAGCGCCCACCCCGGTGATCCCTACCCGCACTATCCCCCCACAGACGTCGCCGGACCTCAGCATGACGGTTCAGTGTCCGGCAGGACGACCACGCCGGAACAGCTCTTCCTGCCAGGCAACCCGCCACCATGATCACCTATGCGGCCGTCGCGGCGCCCGCCGGAGTTCTCTTCTCCCGGTACGCGTGACGCCGCCCCGCCCGATTCCGACGGTCCCGTCCGTGCCGCGCGCCCTTCACCCGTAACCCGGCCCGTGCCACGCCCGCAGACGTTTCGGCACTCACTGGCGTCAATGAAATGAATCACCACCTCGAAAAGCTCAGACCGAAGCCTGGAATGAGCTTGAAGAGAAGAGGATCGCGAACTGATTCACCTCATTTGACGGTCCCTCTCGCATCGCCGACGGTCCGGCCGGCGACGCGAGAGGGTCGGATTCTGTAGTACCGTCCGCACGGACTTCGGCCGGTTGGATCATCGAAGAGCTTAGGTTGAGCATCATGTCGGTGTTGCGCTCCTGGTTCTGGAACATGCTGTTGGTCGCCGCCATGGCGGTGATGGGTTTCATCTCAACCTCCGTCGCCGTGTCGGGTATCGACTCGGGCAGCCACATCACAGTGGTGATCTTCGGTGGGATGGCGATCGCGTTCTGGGCAGCCGTGGTCCGGGGCGCGATGCTCGGCGTCATCTTCCATCCAGACAGGATCGTGGCGCGTGGACTGGGGCGTACCACGGTGATTCGCTGGGAGCAGATGGAGCGGGTTGAGGCCGACGGGCTTGTCGGCGGTGCCGCCGCGTTCGGCAGGGCCATCACCCCGGTGGTGTATTGGAAGCGCCCAGGGGACTCCGATATCCGGCGGACCGAGCTGAGCATGCTTGGCGGATACGTTTTCGGATTCCGCCGCCCGACCCGTATGGAACGCAACGCGACCGAGATCAACGAACAGCTGACTCGATGGCGCGAACAACATGTCCGAAAGGCGAACGGGGACTGAAAAACAATCGGATGGTGGGCGTACCCATCACCATGCGCGCTATCCAGGGCGTGTCTCCTGGATCCTGGGTTGCCGATTCGATGGATAGACCAGCTCACCCAGGTAGGTTCCAAGTCGCCGAGAGGACACTGCTCGCTGGGTGAGGAGACCACAGCGGCGGAGGAGAGTTACGCCGGCGCTCTCAACCTCATCGAACAAGCTGTATATTCTGCTGCCGGGCTGAGGGCTTTCACCGATCTGCCGGCGGCGGTGGTGGGGCGCGCCGGTTCATCGGCTTCATCGCGTGGTGGGGCCGGCTGAGATGAGAGTGGGGCAATGATCGACGCGGATCGTTACCTGGCGGATCTGGAGAAGCGGCTCGTCGCGGACGGCTGCGAGGTGTCTCACGAGAAGTCGGGCATGGTCGGCTACAAGGCACAGCTCAAAGCCCTCACCCGGACCCACATCTTCCTGGTCGCGGCGAAGGCCGGCGCTGTCGACCGGAACCAGTTGGCAGACTTCTCCGCCGATGCCGTCGGACTGGCCGTCCAGCGCAAGGGCCGCTGGGGAGGGTTCCAATCCGGTGTGATCGTGCTGCCGGTCCTGGTGGCGGAGAGCGCCGATGCGGGTGCCGTGGCCATCACCCAGCGACCGCTCCGGCTCAACCAGGGCGGTTTCGCGGTGCTGGCGCAGCCGTCCCTCGTGGACCTGGCGGCGGCGAAGGCCCACTTCTTCCGTGGCACCCGCATCTGGGGTTACGCCTTCAACGCCCTCATCAAGAAGAAGCTGGCCGGCTACCTCCCCGACCCGGCGTGAGCGCCTGAATCGGGCCGCGGCCACCGCTGGGAAGCCTGCCGTCGGTGACGTAGCGTTCGACCGGCCAGACCGGCCAGACCGGCCTCCTGCCCCCTATGGAACGACGTCATCTACGGTCTCGGCGGCGACGACGTGTTCTACGGTGGCCGGCGGGCAGGCCGGTGACCATTGACCTCCCGCCGTTCGGGTGTCCGGTAGGAGTGATCGCGGTTCCGGAGCGTGGCGTGCGTGCTTCGTGAGGGCTCACCGCGGGGCACGTGCGGGCCGTGGTGCCGCGCGCGGGCGGTGGGCTGTCAGCGTTGGGGGGCGAAGGAGGCCAGCACCACGGTGAAGCGGGACAGTTCGGAGGCCCAGACGGAGCGGGGGGTTCGCCACTCGATCATGTAGGACCGGTTTCCGCTGCTGGTGATCCGGCGCAGGGCGCGCATGGCGGTGCCGTCCGGGCCGCGGAAGGTGTACTCCCAGACGGCGCTGAACGGCTCGGGCAGCGGCTGGAGGCGCAGGCGGCGGTAGTCGTCCAGGTCGGCGGCGCGTTCGGCGTCCTCCAGTGGGGCGACCACGTCGCTGGGTGGGCGGGGGAGCGGTGTGATGCCCAGGACGCTGCGGCCGCGTTTGCCGCCGGTGAAGGTCAGGCCGCCGGTGGCGGGAGCCGCCTGCCGCCAGGTCGCCGGGACCGCGATCTGGAAGCCGCTCGGGTCGATCCACCAGGTGAAGCCCTCGGGGGCCGGTGGTGTCGAGGACGCGACGGCGGGTGGGCTGGTGGTGACCGCGTACGGCGTACCCGAGCGCTCTCCGCCTTGAGCGTTGGCGGCGACGGCCGTGAGGGTGGCGGCCAGCGCGACCGCCGCGGCGATCGCCGGAACCCGGCGGCGGAACCGGGAACGCGGCCGGCGCCGGCCCGCCTCGGCGACGAGGATCCGGTCCAGGCGGGCCGCCACTTCGGACGCGGGCATCCGCCGGGACGGCTCGCGGTGCAGCAGCGCGGACAGCACCGGCGCGAGCGGGCCGGCGCGGCGGGCCGGAGCCGGGCGGTCGCCGCCGACCGCCCGCAGGATCTCGGTGGTGGTGTCCCGCTGGAAGGGTGGCCGTCCTTCGACCGCGTGGTAGAGGGTGGCGCCGAGGGACCACAGGTCGGACCGCTCGTCGGAGACGTGGTCGAAGACGCGTTCCGGGGCGATGTACTTGGGGGAGCCGAGGATGATCCCGGCGTCGGTGAGCCGCCGGACGCCGTCGGGGGTGACGGCCGGCCCGAAGTCGGTGAGGACCACCCGGCCGTCCGTGCCGATCAGCACGTTGCCGGGCTTGACGTCGAGGTGCAGCACCCCGGCCTGCCGGGCGGCGCGCAGGCCGGCCAGCACGGCGAGGCCGATGGCGGCGACCCGGGCGGGTGGCAGCGGACCCGACTCCTGGATCACCTGGTGCAGGGAGCGGGACGGAAGGTACTCCATGACCAGCCACGGCCCGTCCCAGGAGGCGATCACGTCGAGCACCCGGATGACGTTGGGGTGCCTGACCCGCGCGGCCGCCTCGGCCTCGGGCAGTGCGAGCCGGCGGAGGAGCTCGTGCTGCCCGGCCGGCAGCCCGGCCGGGACGACGCAGTGTTTGACGACGACCATCTCGGGGCGGCGCTCGGTGACGTGCTCGCCGGACGGACCGTAGGTGGCGCCGACGCGGCCGCCGGACTCGTCGGCGGCGAGCCAGACCCGGCTCATGCCGCCGGACGCCAGCGGGCGGACGAGACGGTAGCGCCCGGCAACGACCTCTCCCACCGTCGCCATGCAGTCACCTCGGAATGCGCCTGTTCGGAAGCAGTCTCGACGCTACCGCTGAGCCGCCACCCGAAAGCCCGTGACGTAACTCTCAGGAGTCGTCTGGTCATCTACTGTGACCAGGAGGGCGGTCTCCTTCCATGTGCCACGCGGGCGGGCGGAGACGGTGTTTACCCGCATCCCGGGTGATGGGGCGAAGCGGGCAACCGGCCGGCATCCCGAGTGATGGGGCGAAGCGGGCAACCGGCCGGTCGGCGACAACCGTCCCATGGAGAAATCGATCTACGGTACGGGCAGCAGCGTCCACTGGAGGTTGCCGGCCGCGTCCTTCCAGGTGATCGCCCCGGCGGTGGGCACCGCCGCCGGGTCCGGGCCGAAGTGCCGGATCCGGACCGCGTCGGCCGCGCCCCGGGCGGACAGCAGCAGATACCGCACACCGTGGGCGGCCGGGTCGGCCAGAACGGCGGCGAAGTCCCGGTCCGGGGTGATCACGAACTGCTTCGGGTCGTCGCTGGCCAGCACCACCCCGAACGCGTACGCCGCGTCGGTGAGGACCGCGCCGTCCGGCAGCCCCATGGCGTCCAGGTCGGCGGCCACCTGACGATTCACCAGAGCCAATCCTCGGGTACGGGCGGCGCCGTCCGCCGTGAGCCACTCCGACTCCTCGCGGGCCAGTTCCGGCCGGTTCAGCGTGACGAGCGCCGCCGGAACGGCCACCAGTGTGCACGCGAGCGCCGCCACCACGGTCGCCCGGCGCGGGAACGCGGCGATCAGATGCCCGGCCAGCAGCACCGACAGCGGGATCACCGTGATGTGGAACCGCAGCCAGCCGAACGACGTGCCGGACAGGAACGCCAGCGCGTCGAACGCCAGCACCGAGCCGAGCACGGTGACCGCCGCCAGCACCCGCGGATCGCGGCGCAGCCACGCCGCGGCCAGGGCGGCGACCAGCAGCACCAGGAACATCGGCGACAGCCCGGCCATCTGCTGAGCCCAGTAGCCGATCCGGGCGGGCAGGTCGTCGCCGGTCACCGAGCCGATCCCGGCGGCGTTCGCGGACACCTGGGCCGAGTTGCCGTACCGGCTGGAGAAGGTGGCGAACCACTGGCCGACGATCAGCTTCCCGGCCAGCGCCCACAGCAGCACCGCCAGGACACCGGGCAGGCCCGCGATCACCGCGTCGGTACGGGCGAGCGCCGTGCGCCTGGGGCGTGCTCCGGGCGTACGCAGAAGGGTGGTCAGGAAGACGAGAAGCGGAACCGCGGCGACCGGGGCGAGCGCCTCGTAGCGTGCGCCGTAGGCGAGCCCGATCGCCAGGCCGAGCGGCACCAGTGACTCGGTCCGGCCCTCGGCGAGCCAGATCATCAGCGCCCGCACCGCCAGCATGAGGCAGAGCAGGAAGCAGGCCTCGCTCATCCCGTTGCCGGAGTAGACGACGATCATCGGGTGCAGGGCCAGCGCCGCGGTCAGCACCAGCCGCGGGACGCGGGGCACGTCGGCGCGGCGCAGCACGTCGTGGGTCACCGCCACGGTCAGCGTCATCAGCGCCGCCGACACCAGCACCACGAGCAGCCCCTGCTGGGTGAACGCCGGGACGAGCAGGCCCAGCGGCAGCAACGGCAGCAGGATCAGCGACGGCAGCGGGTTCCAGACGAAACCGATCGCCGCGAGGTGCGGATCCCGGCTGAACAGCGTGTAGTAGGCGTTGGCGACCCGGCTCGTGGAGTCGCCGGGAACGAGATCGCTCTGCCAGAACCACACGGCGATCGCCAGATAGACGAGCCCGTAACCGAGGATCGCGCGGTTCCGGACGGAGACCGGGGGCGCGAGGACATCAACCGACATCGGCGGACTCCTTGGGAAGGTGCAGCCCGTGGGTGGTCTTCTCCCAATAGGACGGTTTGAACAGCAACTGCCACGCCGCCTTGGCCCCGGCCAGGCTCATCATGGCCCAGTACGCCGGCGACAACAGGGCCGTGCCGAGCAGGTCGGGCCGGTCCATGGTGCGGGCCGACAGCACGTTCAGGTAGATCACCGTGGCGTTGCCGAACACCAGGCAGATGACGCCCAGGTAGTAGAACGGCGGCACGAAGATCTCCTCCATGACCGGCGGCCGGTCCAGGAACCACAGGATCGTGGTGGCCCACAGCACCGCGTTGAGCAGCGCCGCGAGCGGGGTGCCACCGACGAACAGGTTGAGGCAGAGCAGACCGCGCCAGCCCAGCTGCCGGACCGTGGCCCGCGGCGAGCGCAGGTGCACCAGCCAGGTCATCAGATAGCCCTTGTACCAGCGGCTGCGCTGCTTGATCCAGTTGATGAAGTCGGAGTTCGCCTCCTCCAGGGTCACCGAGCGCAGCACCCCGACCCGGTGACCGGAGCGGGCCAGCCGCATCCCCAGATCGGCGTCCTCGGTCACGTTGTACGGATCCCACGCCCCCAGCTCCCGCAGCTCCCGGGTCCGGAAGTGGTTGCTCGTGCCGCCCAGCGGGATCGGCATCCGCAGCGCCACCAGACCGGGCAGCAGCGAGCGGAACCAGGTGGCGTACTCCAGCGCGAACCACTTCGTGATCCGGTTCTGGTCGACGTTGAAGTAGCCGAGTTCGGCCTGGAGGCAGACGTACTCCGTACCGAGCCGGCGCAACGCCACCACGGCCCGGCGCAGCTGCAACGGATCCGGGATGTCCTCGGCGTCGTAGATGGTGACGAACTCGCCGGTCGCCTGCTCCAGACCGACGTTGCACGCCTTCGGCTTGGTCTTCGGCTGCGACTCGGGAACCACCAGGATGCGTACGTGCGACTCGGCGCCCACCTGGGAAGCGGCCTCGATGGTCTCCCGGTCGTCCTCCTCCAGCAGCAGGATCACCTCGAGCCGGTCACGCGGGTACTCCAGCGCACCGAGATGCGACATGAGCAGCCCGATGACGCTCGGCTCCCGGTACGCCGGGACGAGCACCGTGTACACCGGCAGCTCCTCCCCCGGAACCGCGCGGGCCTCCTCGTCGGACACCGTGACCAGGTGCTCGCCGCGGGACGCCGCCCACACCAGCACCACCCGGAAGACGATGGCCGCGCCGTACGCCACGGTCACGATCGCCACCACCGTCTGCACCACCGTCATCGGCCGCAGCACCGCCCACACGGCGATCAGGACGAGCGCCACGATCAGGCCGGCCCGCTGCGCCCGGGACAGCACGGTACGCGCGGAGAACTCGTTCACCGGGCACCGCCCGCGGAGATCCACTCGACCTGCGGCAGCGTCTGCGCGCTCAGCAGCACGGCCACGGCCAGCAGCGCGACCAGGACGAACCGCCCGCGCGGCAGGTGCTGCCGTCCGGCCCGGGCCGGGACCGGCGCCCGATCCGGCGACCAGCGGGCCACCGTGACCGCGACCACGCCGGCCAGCAGCAGGTCGGTGAAGACCGGCAGCGCGGCGATCCGGAACGCCCCCGGCCCGAAGAGCCGGCCCACCAGCAGCACCACCAGGACCGCGCCGACCGTGGCCGCCGCCAGCACCGCGACGGCCGTGGCGGCCCGCGACAGCGCCCGCCACCGTCGGCCGAAGATCACCAGAGCGCTGATCACCAGGCAGGCCGCCCCGCCGGCCAGCGCGAGGCCGGGCAACTGGGATGCGGGCAGCAGCAGCTCGGTGCCCCGATAGTCGGTGACCAGGCCACCGTCGCTGCTGGTCGGCCCGGCCGGGCGGCCCAGCAGGGTGACGACCTCGCGCAGCCCGGAATCGACGACGGCCGGTGACACGCCACCGATCGCCAGCAGCGGCAACAGCAGCGCCCATCGCAGCCGGGCCACCGTACGGGTGCCGGCCAGCAGGATCGCCGCACCACCGAGGAAGGCGAGCGCCGCCGGGACCAGCCAGCCGGGCGACGGCTTGAGGGCGAGCAGCGTCCCGGACACGGTCAGCAGGACCGCGGCGAGCAGCCCGTCCACCTGCCGGTCGTGCACGTCCGGTTCGGAGTGGCCGGGCCGGATCCGCCGGGCGGCCAGCGCGGCCCCGGCGGCCACCGGGATCAGCAGCGGCACCGCCTCGCCGCGGGTCCACAGCTCGTTCCAGGCGATCGCGACGAGAGCCGGGAACGCCACCGCGGTGAGCAGCGCCGCCAGCAGCAGCCGCGTCGGCACGGCCCGGCGCAGCGTGCCGGCCACGCCACTGGGCGGGGCGCCGTAGACCCAGCGGCTGGTCACCGCGTACCGGAGGGTGAACACCACCACGATCGCCAGCACGTTCGCCGGCAGGTAATGCAGGCCGCCCCACTGCACGAGGGCGAACAGCAGACCCAGATGAACCGGGGTGAGACTGTTGTTGAGCAGCAGGAACCGGCCGAACCGGCGGCGCCGCGGATGCGCGCCCGGCGGCATCACCAGGTTGTCGATGACCGCGAAGTTCCAGACGATCGCCACCTGTACGGCCAGGAACGCGGCGAGCAGATAGGGCAGCCCGGCCACCTCGCCGAGCGCCCACAGCGCCGCCGAGTTGACCGCCGTCCCGGCCGCCCCGGCCAGCGCGAACCCGGCCATCCGGCCCGCCGGCGAACCGGGATGCCGGGTCGCGGCCAGCCGCAGCACACTCAGATGACGCAGGTAGCGCAGCCCCTCCCGCAGCGACGCCTTGCTCTCTCCGGCCCGCCGGGGCGCGAACGTGTAGGGCACCTCGGCGATGTTCCGCATCCGGCCGCGGACCAGCACCTCCAGCAGGATCTTGTAGCCGTACGGGCGCAGTGCCGCGGTGTCCAGCGCGTCCCGGCGTACCGCGAAGAACCCGCTCATCGGATCGGTGACCGCGCGCAGGCGTACCGGAAAGAAGATCTTGGCGAGGGTGCCGGAGGCGCGCGAGACGAGCCGCCGGAACGTGCCGCTCAGCCCGTCGGCCCGGCCGCGACCGCGGTAGCGGCTGGCCACCACCGCGTCGGCCCGGTCCACCTCACCGGCGGTGAGCAGCTCCGGCACCGTGCCGGGCGGATGCTGCAGGTCGCCGTCCATCACGACGACCCACGGCGCGCGGGCCGTCGCCAGCCCGGCGGTCACCGCGCCACCCAGGCCACCGGTCCGCTCACCCACGGCGCGATGCACCAGGCGTACGCCCTCCGGGTCCTGTTCGGACAAGGCGGTGACGGCCGCCGGGGTGCCGTCGTCGCTGTCGTCGACGAAGACGATCTCGCTGGGGGTTCCGCCGAGCGCGTCCTTGAGCTGCTCGACCAGTGGCTGTACGTTCTCCGCCTCGTTGCGGGTGGGCACCACGACGGTGACCGCCGGCGGTGCTTTGAGCCGAACTGGGGCTACGTCCGCCATTAAAGGGACTCCCTCTCGGATGTGAATCGTGCGACTGCTCCGCCGCCGGCCTCGTAGTACTCGACGACGACGGTGTGCTCACCGCCGGCGACCTCGACGTCGGCGGTGAAAGTGGTGGGCCCGTGGTCGGACCAGCCGTCGACGACCGTGACGCCGTCGAGCAGTACCCGGATCCCGTCGTCGCCGGTGGCCGCGAACCGGTACGTGCCGGCCTCGTAGGTGGCCGTCCTGGTCCAGCGGGCGGAGAACCCGTCCGCCGGGACGCCGGGGGCCGGGCCGCCGTCACCCCAGTCGAAGGCGACCGCGTCGTCGGCGCGGGTCACCGCGGGCGTGCCGGCCAGGTCGCGGTTCGCGAAGTACTCGGCGTTCCAGGCGTCGACCGGGCCGACGTCGCCGACCCGCTGATAGCCGAAGCGGGCGATCGCGCCGCCGCCGTTCTCGAAGTACTCGACCCGGATGGTGTGCGGGCCGGCCAGGACCAGCCGGTCGGTGCTGAACGTCTCGTTCTGGTTGACCCACCGGTCGACGATCGGAACCCCGTCCAGGTGGACGCGGACCCCGTCGTCGCTCTGCCCGGCGAACCGGTAGACGCCTGCCGGGAGAGTGTCGGTGCGGGTCCACCGGGCCGAGAACCCGTCGGCCGGAAGCTGCGGGCCGGGCGAGCCGCCACCCCAGTCGAACCCGATCGTGGTGTCCCGCCGGGTCAGTGCCGGCTCGCCGGCCAGATCCATGCCGGTGAAGTACTCGGCGTCCCAGTCCGGCGGATCCGGCGCCTCGGCGGTCTGCCGGTAGGAGAGCTTCGCGACCGCGTCGCCGCCGTTCTCGTAGTACTCCATCACCACCGTGTGCGGGCCGCCGCCGAGCAGCGTCGTCGCGGTGTGCGCGGTGACGCCCGAATCGGCCCAGGCGTCGATGATCCGCAGACCGTCCACGGTGACCCGGACACCGTCGTCGGCGGTCGCGGTGAACTCGTACTCGCCGGGGGCCAGGCTCAGCGTCCGGGTGTACCGGGCCGCGAAATGGTCCGGGGTGATCGCCGGGTCAGGGGAGCCGAGCGCCCAGTCGTTGTCGACGTTCGGCTCGGCCCGGGTCAGCGTGGGCGCCGACGCCGGCACGGTCGGGGCGGACCCGGCGCCGGGGGTGTTCCAGTACTCGGCCGTCCACTCGCCGGACGGCTGGTCGAGAGCGGCCGCCCAGTCCAGCTTGGCCATGGCGTCGCCGCCGGCGTCGAAGTACTCGAGGGTGACGGTGTGCACGCCCTCGCCGAGGTCGCCGATCCAGTCGTACGCGGCGCCGGACTGCCCCTGCCACCTGTCGAGCACCAGCTGCCGGTCGACATAGAGGCGGACGCCGTCGTCGGAGACCGTGGTGAACCGGTAGCGCCCGGCCGGGAAGTGCTGCTTCTTGGTCCAGCGGGCGGAGAACCCGTTCGCCGGCACCGCCGGATCCGGCGCCGCCTCGCCCCAGACGAAGTCGATCCGCGGGTCGGAGCGGGTCAGCACCGGCGTCCCGGCCAGATTCGTGTTGTCGTAGAAGGTGGCGGTGAAAGCCGGCGACGGCACATAGGTGGCGGTGTAGGTGGTGTCCGCCTCCGGTGTGGTGACGGTGTGCCGGATCGCCTTCCCGTCGGACCAGCCCTGGAACCGGTGAACGATGCCGTCGGCGGCGACCGCGGTGGGCGGGGCGTACAGCTCCCGCCGGAAGCCCTCGACGCCGAGCACCTCGTGCGGGGTCTCCACCGGCACACCGTCCAGATAGGCGGTCAGCCCGGGCGGGCTGGTCGCGACCGTGAACGTGGTGGTGACCGGCCGGATCTCGATCGACTTCGAGGTGCTCAGCCCGTTGGCGTCGGTGGCCGTCACCTTGATCTCGTACCAGGTGTCGGCCGAGGACTCTCCGGTGTCCGGGATGGTGAACTGGCCGGCCCGGCCGGTGAGCGGCCCGGCGAACGGGTGGATGTGCGTGTGATGGTGCAGGATCACCGAGGTCCGGATGCCGTTGTCGTCCAGGTCGAACCCGGCCGCGTCCTGTGCGAACGCGTTGTAGGTGATGACGTCCCCGGCCCGGTAGCCGGACCCGTCCGCCGGCACCGCGATGGTCACCGTCGGCGCGATCCCCACCTGGATGATCAACGGTACGGCGGTGTCGCTGTTGCCCTCGCCGTCGGTGACGGTCAGGGTCGCGGTGTAGACCCCCACCTCGTCGTACGTGTGCGCCGGGTTCGCCTCGGCGCTGCTGTCGCCGTCGCCGAAGTCCCAGGCGTAGGACAGTTCGTCGCCGTCCGGGTCGCTGCTGCCGGCGCTGGAGAAGCCGACCGTGAGCGGGCTCAGTCCCTTGTCGACGTCGGAGCCGGCGTTCGCGGTCGGGGAGTGGTTGCCCAGACTGTAGGTGACCCGGTAGAGCCGCCCCGGGATGTAGGTCAGGTAGTAGAGGTCGCCGTCCGGGCCCACTTTCAGATCGACGACCGCCCCGGCCCGCGCGTCGAAGTCGTGCACGGCCGTGGCGTTGCCGTCCGCGTCCAGCACGGCCCGGCGGATGAACCCCTTGGCGTAGTCGGCGAAGAACAGGTTGCCCTGGTACTCCGGCGGGAACAGTTCGCCCCGGTAGACCGGTCCGCCGGTGGCGGCCGCGCTCTCGCCGTCGTGGGCGTACACGTGGATCGGGTCGACGAAGCCCGCACAGTTCGCGGTGCACATGCCCTCTTTGAGCGGCCATCCGTAGTTGCCGCCCTTGACGATGTGGTTGACCTCCTCCCAGGAGTAGTCGCCCACGTCGCCGCCGTACAGCTTCCCGGTGCTGGAGTCGAACTGGAACCGCCACGGGTTGCGGAACCCGTACGCCCAGATCGCCTGCTCCTTGCCGGCCTGCCCGTAGAAGGGGTTGTCGGTGGGGATGGAGCCGTCCGGATTGATCCGCAGGATCTTGCCGTGCGGATTGGAGAGGATCTGCGCGTTGCTGGAATAGCCGTTGTCGCCGACCGCGAAATAGAGCTTGCCGTCCGGACCGAACCGGACGCTGCCGCCGACGTGCAGATGCTGGGAGAGCGACTCGGTGCGGAAGATCGTGTACGGCCCGTCGGTGCCGACATCCCCGGACGCGTCGAATCGGACCAGGCGATTGTGCAGGTCGAGGCCGGTGTAATAGAAGTAGACGAAGTGGTTGGCGACGCCGAATCCGGGGTCGAAGGCGATGCCGATCAGCCCGCGGTCACCGGTCGGCTCGGAGGGGAGCACGGCGAACGGCTTGGCCAGCAGATGACCGTTCTTGAAGATCTTGACGGTTCCGGCCCGCTCCAGGATGAAGATCCGGCCGTCCGGGGCGATCTCGAAACCGGACGGCTCGTCGAGATCGCCGCCGACCACGAGCGAGGTCTGGAAGTCCGGTGGCGGGGCGGCGGCCGCCGGTGGCGGCGCCAGAAGCGCCGCCACCAGGACAGCCGAAAGCAACAAGATCAATCGCGATTTCACATGGACTCCCCAGATCGTCCGCGAATCCGAACCTAGGGTCCGATCGTTGCCAGACGAGAGCCCCCGGCTAAAACCGCAATGACGCTCGTGATTCCACTGTGTTTCCCAGTCCGGCCAACGGTTCCTAAGCGGACGGTGGCATGGGAATGGCTTCCGTGAAATCGAGGATGATGACATTCTCGTTACCGACTAGTAACGTGACTCGTCGGTAGCAAGGGGGCGCGAGTGATCTACGGAACCCCGGCAGCACGTCGCCGTGACGCCCAGCGCAACCGCGCGGCCATCCTCGAAGCAGCGAGCGAGGTGCTGGCCCGCGACGAGCCCGGCCCCCTGATGCCCGAGATCGCCCGCCGGGCCGGCGTCGGCCAGGCCACCCTCTACCGGCACTTCCCCGACCGCACCGCGCTCACCGTCGCCGTCCTCGGCCACCAGCTCGAACTGCTGGAGAACCGGATCGCCACCCACGCCACCGAACCGGCCGGATTCCGCCACCAACTGCGCGAGGTGCTGCACTCGCTGATCGGGATGCGGCGCCTCGTCCGGCTGGCCCGCCGCTTCGACACCGCGACCCAGGAACGCTACATGCGGCGACTGGTCACCGCCTTCGCCGGACCGCTGCGCCGGGCCCGCGACCACGGCCACGTCCGCGCCGACCTCACCCCCGAAGACCTGGTGCTGCTCTTCACCATGGTCCAGAGCGTCTCCGAGGCCACCGCCGACGTCGCGGACGCCCGTGCCGCCGCGGACCGCGCCGTCGACCTGGTGCTCGACGGCGTGTTCCGGTCCGCTCAAGTCCCCGCCGGAGGCGCCGACCCGGCCTAGAAGACCACCGTCCAGCCCTCGCGCCGGCCCTGATCGGCGGTCCACGCCACCCCGTCCACCTTCAGCCCGCGGGCGTCCAGCAAGGTGAGCGTGCCGCCCCGGTTACCGAGTTGGGCCGGCGGAGCGACCCGCACCTGCGTCACCCCGCCCGGCGCCAGCCGGCCGGTCAGCGGATGCCGGCCGCCGGCCCGGTCGGCCAGCGACCAGCCGGTCAGATCCAACTCCAGCGGGGTGGTGTTCAACAGCGTCACACTCTCCGCCTCGGGCGCCGGACCGGGCGGGTTCACCAGCGCCGCCACGATCCGGACCAGATGATCGGGCTCCCCCGGGGCCGGGGTGGGCGCCGGGCCCGGCGACGGGATCCCCGGCAGCCGGTGACCGGTGATGTCATCGGTGTGCCACGCCTGCGACTGGAAAGCCAGGAAGATCGCCACCCAATCGTCCGACGCCGGGAAGTGCAGCAGCAGCGCGCCGTCCTGAAAAACGCCGTCGTCACCGGTGAACCGGCCGTCGTTGCCCTGATTCATGTGTACGTCGTGGATGCCGTTCCCGGGACGGAAGCCGAAGATCTTGTCAGGCTTCGGCTCCGGGCCCCAGGCCTCACCGAAGACGTACGCACGGGCGTCGAGATCACCGAGCGCCCGCCGCACATGATGATCGAGGAAATCGCCGAGATCGTTCTCCGGTCCCGGCGCCGCGGCCGGCACCGGGCGCATCAGCGTCCGGTCGAAGAGATTTCCGCGAATGAAATCGATCGCCGCGGTGCCGGGCCGGCTCTCGATCTCGGTGAAACCGTCGGAGAATGCGCGCACCCGGTCCAGGATCGGGTGCCGGAAGTCGTTGATCCCCAGGTAGAGCAGGTCCGGCGGGTTCAGCTGGGAACGCACGTTGACAGCCGCCCGAAAATCGGTCCCGGCCGCCCGCAGATGAATTTGATAATGAGGCGTGTCGGTGGTCTCCACGCGGCGATCGACGACAGCGGCGCGCAACACCCCGTATCTCTTCAGCGGCATGGACCGGATTCGACACCCGCGGTTGCCGGGAGTCAATGAAAAGTACCGGACAGTGTCGGCTCGCTGTCCGGCATGGATCACGATCTACCTGGGAAAGCACTCAGGCGTCCCCGGTAGCCTGGGACCTTCGCCTCTTCGTGAAGGAGTTGATGTCCGCCGTGGGCGGATACGGCTGGCAAGTTGTCCTCGTCGTGGTGCTGGTGCTGCTCAACGCGGCGTTCTCGGGCAGTGAGATGGCGCTCATCTCCCTGCGGGAGAGCCAGTTGCAGCGTCTCGAGAAGCAGTCACGCACCGGAAGGACCCTCGCCAAGCTGGCGCGGGACCCGAACCGGTTCCTCGCCACCATTCAGATCGGCATCACCCTGGCGGGCTTCCTCGCCTCCGCGGCCGCGGCCGTGTCGCTGGCGCAACCGCTGATCGAACCGCTCGGCTTCCTCGGCAGCGCCGCCGAACCGGTGTCGATCATCCTCGTCACCATCGTCCTGACATTCTTCACCCTGGTCGTCGGCGAACTCGCGCCCAAACGGATCGCCATGCAGCGCGCCGAGGGCTGGGCGCTGCTGGTCGCCCGGCCGCTCGACATCCTGGCCACCCTGTCCCGGCCGATCGTCTGGCTGCTCGGCAAATCCACCGACCTGGTCGTCCGCCTCACCGGCGGCGACCCGGACGCCGGCCGCGAGGAGGTGAGCACCGAGGAGATCCGCGACATGGTCGCCGCCCAGCAGGACATCACCGCCGAACAGCGCACCATCATCAGCGGCGCCTTCGAGATCGCCGACCGGATCCTCCGCGAGATCCTCGTCCCCCGCCGCGACGTGCTGATCCTCCCCGCCGACCTGCCCGCCCCCGAGGCCCTCGCCCGCCTCGTCAAAGCCGGGCACTCACGCGCGCCGGTGACCGGCCCGATGGGCCTCGACGACGTCCTCGGCGTCGTCCACCTGCGTGACCTGATCGCCGCCGACGGCTCGGTCAGCGACCACACGTTCACCCCGCTGTTCCTCCCCGAGACGCTCAAGGTGTCCGACGCCATGCGCCAGCTGCGCCTCCAGCGCCAGCAGTTCGCCCTGGTCGTCGACGAACGCGGCGCCATCGACGGCATCGTCACCATGGAGGACCTGGTCGAGGAGGTGGTCGGCGAGATCTACGACGAGACCGACCGCGACGTGCAGTCGGTCATCCACGAGGACGACGGCGCCATGCTCCTGCCCGGCACCTTCCCGATCCACGACCTGCCCGACATCGGCGTCGAGATCGAGGAGACCGACGCCGGCGACTACACCACGGTGGCAGGCATGGTCCTGGCCCGGCTCGGCCACATCCCCACCGTCCCCGGCGAGATCGTCACCATCGACGGCCACACCGCCGAAGTCGTCGAGATCACCGGCCGCGCGATCACCAAACTGCGTCTGCGGCCCCTCGCCGGCCCTCCCCCCGAGCAAGAGGAAACCCAGATCTGACCGGTGGGGCCGGATCCTTGGTCCGGCCCCACCGGAATGGGTTGCGGGTCGTGCTCCCCGCCCACGCTTTACACCTGTTCGCCGAGGCCCGGACCGGCGAGTGCTTCCCGCCCGCGCGGGATGATCCCGCATCCATCAGCGAGCGGCCACCGCAGAGCCGTGCTCCCCGCCCACGGGGATGTTCCGGCCTGCGGCTTCGCCGGCGCGTTCGCCCGCATCGTCGACGTCCTCGAACTCGAGAACCATCAACTCCGCACCGGCACTGGTAGAACCGGCCGTTTCGTCGCCCTGACCGCCGCACGCGAACGCTGAGCCGTCCCTATAGGAGTGGCTCGGGCGGCCGGAGGTAGATTCGCCGCCACAACGGTCTCGACGGGAAGGTCAACGGGCAATGGACGCCAGGACCGAAGAACTGCGAGATGCGCATGACGTGCTCTCGGAGTGGTACGCCAAGAACCTGGTCGGGGTTCTCGAGAGCATGCCGATCGAGCGGGCGATGCTCGACCTGTTCGCCGAGATGACCTCGGCTGTGGGCGCGCAGATCGCGGACGTGGGCTGCGGCACCGGACGCCTACTTCCCTACCTGGCGAGCCGGGGCCTGTCGCCTCGCGGCGTGGATCTCTCGCCCAAGATGATCGAGGTGGCACAACGGGAGAACCCCGACTTCACATACGAGGTCGCCGACCTGCGCGACCTGCCGTTCGAGGACGCGTCGCTGGCGGGGGTGGTGTGTTGGTTCTCGCTGATCTACCTGGCGCCAGACGCCAGAGCTGCGGCCTTCGCCGAACTCGCTCGGGTAGTGAAGCCGGGCGGATATCTGGTGACCGCCTTCAAGCACGGCGATGGCACCTTGCACCGTAACGCCCCCGGCAGCCTCGTCGAGAGCTTCGGCGTCGACTTCGACCGGCACTGGCTCTCCGCCCGTGAAATGGAGGAACGCTTCGCCGCCGCCGGATTCGTCTTGGTCTTCCAGGGCAGCACACCACCCGAAGAACGGGAACTTGCATACGGGTACATGCTGGTCCGCAAGACCGAATCCGGAAGCGCGTAGCCGCAGCTCCTGATGACCTGGGCAACCATTGCCGCCACCAGCCTCAAGTCGAACTGGCTGCCTGCTCGATCGGGCACATGGTGCGGATGCCGCGGCTGAACGTCGCCGTGATGGCTGAGGCCGGGGAGACGGGCCACGGATCACGGGCCATCGGTGTTCCGCAGACGTGACACCCGCAACGGGTGTCGTCACACCCACTACGGGTGTCGCGTTCTCCGAGCACACATCGCCCCGCACGCCGGCCCTCCGCCCACCGGATGCCAGGGCGCCAGGGCGCCAGGGCGCCGGCCCTCCGCCCACCGGGTGCCAGGACGCCAGGGCGCCGGCCCTCCGCCCATCGGGCGCTGTGGGCGCCCGCCCGGCGGGCAGATGGGGCCGAGCGATTCGGCGCGCGCGCAGGGCCCTGCGTGGTCGCTTACGAGTGTTACATCGGTGCTCGGGGGCACACCGTCGGTGCGCTGTGCGCCCGCCCCGCCTGCCCGCCCGCCCGGCGGGCAGGCGGGCGGGGCGGGCGGGCGATTTCACCCACGAGATCGTGGATCTCGGGTGGGCAGTTCGCACGCTCCCCGCGCAGGCGGGCATGAACCCCGTGATCGTCGACCTTGGTTACGGCCGCTGTTACGCTCCCCGCGCACGCGGGGATGAACCGTACAACTCGTCCGCCGGCCTGGTCGGCCCGGCACGCTCCCCGCGCACGCGGGGGTGAACCGAACAAGATGCTGGTGCTCGACCCCTCGTTCGAACGCTCCCCACGCACGCGGGGACGGATCGAGGGTCTGCTCGATGTGGGTGCTGCGTAGCGCGTACCGGTGCTGGGAATGGATGTGGGCCGGTCCGCTCGCAGACGTGCCGGCAAGGGCGAGGATCGATCACGCTCGGCGGGTGGGTGGGACGATGGGAGCGTGTCGTTGCCTCACTGGCGTTACCTCCGAAGGTGGTCGCACCCATGACCGTGGAGTTCCTGGGTATGCGGCGGTCCATGCGGCTGGGTGTGCTGGACGTCGGCTCGAACACGGTCAACCTGGTGGTGGCCGACGCGGAGTCGGGGCTGCCGCTGCCGGTGCACACGTGGGAGCGTCGGCCGCGGCTGTCGCACCGGCTGCCCGCCGACGGCACGATCGGTGACGAGGCGCTGCAGCGGATGATCATCGTGGTGGGTCAGGCGGCCGCGGAGGCGCGGCGGGCCGGGGTGAACCGGATGTTCGCCTACGCCACGGCGGTGGTGCGGGACGCGCCCAACCGGGACGAGGTGCTGACCGCGGTCGAGAAGGCCACCGGGGTACGCCTCGGCACGCTCTCCGGTATCGAGGACGCCCGGCTCACCTTCCTGGCGGCCCGGCGCTGGCTGGGCTGGCAGGCCGGGCCGATGCTGATGGTGGACATCGGCGGCGGCTGCCTGGAGGTGGCTTTCGGGCGGGACCGGCTGCCCGAGTCGGCCATGTCGCTGCCGCTCGGCGCCGGCCGGCTGACTCGCGAGTTCCTCCGCGACGGTGACCCGCCGTCGCCGCGGGCGGTGAAGCGGCTGCGGCGGCACGTGCGTGATCGGTTCTCGGAGGTCGCGGCGCGTACGTCGTGGGAGTCGCCGCGCACCTCGGTGGCCGCGTCGAAGACCTTCCAGCAGCTGGCCCGGCTGGCCGGGGCGCCGCCGATGCGGCTCGGCCCGTTCGTGCCGCGGGAGTTGCGGGCCCGGGCGCTGCAACCGTGGATCAAGCGGCTGGCCGCGATGCCCAGCCCCAAGCGGGCCCGGCTGCCCGGAGTGTCGCCGCACCGGGCCCGGCAGATCCTGGCCGGGGCGATCGTGGCGCACGAGGTGATGCGCCGGCTGGGTGTCGACTCGCTGCGGATCTGCCCGTGGGGTCTGCGTGAGGGCATTCTGCTGCGCGAGCTGGAGGCCCGTCAGGTTCCGCTGGTCAACGCCGCCTGGGTGCCGTGGGAGTGAGCGGAGACGGTGGCCGACGGGACCGGCTGGCCGGAATCGCCCGCACGCTTCCGGGATGACCCCGATCGGTCGAACATTCGTCCTAGACTCCCCAGGGTGATGTGACGCGCACCATCAAAAGCTTCCCGAGGGGACTGTCGCCTTCAGGCGGCAGGTGAATCGGATAGCTCGCGTAGCGGGACAGGGAAAGGCTGCGTGGCAGCGCAGCCATGATCGCACCACCAGTGCGACTGATAGACGCAACAACTCATAATGCTCGATTCATGGCTCGCGAAGTGCAGGTTTGCGCCGGGGCGGCGGACGGCCTCGGATACCACGTGGTGTGGTGTCCGAAGTACCGCCGTCCCGTGCTGACCCCGCCTGTCACGGCCTGCTGTGATGAGCTGATCCGCGTCAAGTGCGCCGCCGACGGGTGGCGGGTGATCGTGCTGGAGGTGATGCCCGGCCACGTGCGCCTGTTCGTCACGGCCCACCCGGCGGACTCTCCGGCGCACGTCGCGAACCAGGTCAAGGGCTTCACCTCACGGGTACTGCGGGCCGAGTTCGCCGAACTGCGCTCGAAGCTGCCGACCCTGTGGTCCCGGTCGTACCTTGCTGCGACCGTGCAGCGGTACATCGACACCCAGTACGGACGTCCGTGGCGTAAGCGGCGTGCCCGGTGAGGCGCGCCTACAAGTTCCTGCTGCGGCCGACCGTGGGTCAGCAGGCCGCCCTGACCGCCTGTCTGGATGATCACCGGCAGCTGTACAACGCCGCGTTGCAGGAACGCCGCGACGCCTACCGCAAACGGAAGGTGTCGATCCGCTACGGTGACCAGTCCGCCCAGCTCAAAGACATCCGCCGCGACGACCCGGACGGTCAGGGGCGCTGGTCGTTCTCCTCCCAGCAGGCCACCCTTCGGCGTCTCGACAAGGCGTTCCAGGCGTTCTTCCGCCGACTCAAGGCCGGACAGACCCCGGGCTTCCCCCGGTTCAAGGGGGCCGGCTGGTTCGACACCGTCGACTGGCCCAAGGACCGCGACGGCTGCCGCTGGAACTCCACCCCCGACAGCGGGCAAACCCGCGTCTACCTGCAAGGCATCGGCCACATCCGGGTCCACGCCCACCGCACGGTCGAAGGTATCGTCAAGACGATCAGCGTCAAACGCGAAGGCCGCCGCTGGTACCTGGTGCTGTCCTGCGACGACGTGCCCGCCCTCGACCTGCCCGAAACCGGCCGGGCCACTGGCATCGACATGGGCATCGCCTCGTTCCTCACCACCGCAGACGGCGAGCAGATCATCAACCCCCGGCACGGCCGCCGCACCGCCGAACGGCTCGCAGCGGCCCAGCGTCACGCCGCCTCCTTCGGCCGTAAGAAGGCCGCCGACCGCAGCCGCCGCCACCGGCAAGCCGTGGCCCGCGTGGCCGCCCTGCACGCCAAGGTCCGCCGCCGCCGCCTCGACCACGCCCACAAGACCGCCCGCCGGCTGGTCGCCACCTACGACGTCATCGCCTGCGAAGCCCTGCGCATCACCAACATGACCCGCTCCGCCTCCGGCACCGCGGAGCAGCCGGGCACCAACGTCGCCCAGAAGACCGGCCTGAACCGGTCGATCCTCGACGCGGGCTGGGGGGTGTTCCTCACCGTACTGCGAGCCAAGGCTGAAAGCGCCGGACGCGTGATCGTCGAGGTCGACCCCGCCAACACCTCCCGCACCTGCCCACAACCGGAATGCGGGCACGTGGCGAAGGAGAACCGCCCCACCCAAGCCGACTTCCGGTGCGTGTCGTGCGGCTACGCCGACCACGCCGACGTCGTCGGTGCTACGAACATACTCAGGGCCGGGCTGGCCCTTCTGACATCCTGAACGGACGTCAGCGAAGCCGCTCCGTTTAAGGGGCGGAGGAGTCACCATGCGTCTATGGGCCAACAGGAGGGGAGTGGAACGTGAGTGGTGTTCGATTGCTCGTCGGCACCCGCAAGGGTCTGTTCATCCTGACCTCGGACGGAAAGCGCGAAGACTGGAAGGTGGACGGTCCGCATTTCGCCGGATGGGAGATCTACCATGCCAACGGTTCGCCGGTGGACACCGACCGGCTCTACGTGTCGCAGTCCGGTGGCTGGTTCGGTCAGATCATCCAGCGCTCCGACGACGGCGGCGCCAACTGGGAGACGGTCGACAACGATTTCACCTACAACGGCGACGTCGGCGACCATCTCTGGTACGACGGGACGCCGCGCCCGTGGGAGTTCAAACGCGTCTGGCATCTGGAGCCGTCCCGCACCGACCCCGACACGGTGTATGCCGGGGTCGAGGACGCGGCCCTCTACAAGAGCACCGACGGCGGCCAGAAGTGGGTGGAGCTGACCGGGCTGCGCACCCACCCGTCGGCGCCCAAGTGGCAGCCCGGCGCGGGCGGCATGTGCCTGCACACCATCCTGCTCGACCCGGTGAACCCGGACCGCATCTTCGTGGCGATCTCCGCGGCCGGGGTGTTCCGCACCGACGACGGCGGCATCACCTGGCAGCCGGTCAACCGCGGTCTCCAGAGCCAGATGGAGCTGCCCGACCCGGACGCCGAGGTGGGCCACTGCGTGCACCGGCTCGCCATGCATCCGTCCCGCCCGGACACGCTGTTCATGCAGAAACACTGGGACGTGATGCGTTCCGACGACGCCGGCGCCAACTGGCGTGAGGTCAGCGGCGACCTGCCGACCGACTTCGGCTTCCCGATCGCGGTGCACGCGCACGAGCCGGAGACCATCTACGTGGTGCCGGTCACCAGCGATCAGCAGCACTTCGTGATGGACGGCAAGCTGCGTGTCTACCGCAGCCGCACCGGGGGCGAGCACTGGGAGGCGCTCACCGCCGGCCTGCCGCAGGAGCACTGCTACGTCAACGTGCTCCGCGACGCCATGGCGGTCGACACGCTCGACTCCTGCGGCATCTACTTCGGCACCAGCGGCGGCCAGGTGTACGCGTCCGCCGACAGCGGCGACACGTGGCGGGCCGTGGTCCGGGACCTGCCGCCGGTGCTGTCCGTGGAAGTGCAGGTGCTGCCGTGATCCGAGTCGTCCTCCCGCCTCACCTGCGCAATCTCGCGCAGGTGACCGGGGAGGTGCGGGTCGAGGTGCCCGGTGAGGTCACCCAGCGGCACGTGCTCGACGCGGTCGAGGAGCGCTATCCGATGCTGCGCGGCACCATGCGCGACCGGGTGACCGGCAAGCGGCGGGCGCTGGTGCGGTTCTTCGCCTGTGAGGAGGACCTGTCCAACGAGTCGCCGGACGATCCGCTGCCGGACCGGGTCGTCAAGGGCGAGGAGCCGTTCCTGGTGGTCGGCGCGATGGCCGGCGGCTGAACCGGTACGGCGAGACGGCGGCCGGAGTGCAGCCGGCCGCCGCCCGTTCCGGGCTCAGCGAGCACTTCCGCCGCCTGCCCCGATCATGGTGATCCGGCCGCGCCGCCGGTTGTTCCGGTGCCGGTGCCGCCGCCGGTTGTTCCGGTGCCGCCGGTCGTGTCGGTGCCGCCGCCGGTTGTTCCGGTGCCGCCGGTCGTGTCGGTGCCGCCACCTGTCGTTCCCGTTCCGCCCGTGGTGTCGGTTCCGCCGGTGTTACCGGGGGGCGGGGAGGTGGTGGGTGTGGGTGACGCTCCGCCGGTTGTTCCGGTGCCGCCGCCTGTCGTTCCCGTTCCGCCCGTGGTGTCGGTTCCGCCGGTGTTACCGGGGGACGGCGAGGTGGTGGGTGTGGGTGACGCTCCGCCGGTGTTGCCGCCGGTTGTTCCGGTTCCGCCGGTGTCACCGGGGGACGGGGAGGTGGTGGGTGTGGGTGACGCTCCGCCGGTGTTGCCGCCGGTTGTTCCGGTTCCGCCGGTGTCACCCGGGGACGGCGAGGTGGTAGGCGCCGGAGTGCCCGCTCCACCAGGGGCGCCGGTTCCCGGCTGCTGGCCGGGGGCGCTCGTTCCGGTTGGCTGATCCGGTCCCCATTGCTGGTATTCGACGATCAGGATGAACATCCGTTTGTTGCCGATGTGTTCATCGGTGCAGCCCTGGCTTTGCCACAGTCCGATATGATGCCCCATCTGGTTGATGGTCTGGCATGCGGACATCGAGCCGAAATGGCCGATGACATTATCCGATCCGGACCCCGGGGGAGGGTTGCCGGGCCCCGCGTGCGCGATGCCCGATCCGAATATCGCACCGGCCAACAGTCCGATTCCAGCGACGGCCAGCCCCCGTTTTGCCTTGCTCATGTCGTACCTTTCTACGCGTAACGCCATGTCCCGGATAGCTGAGCACGGTGCCGGAGAGGTGTTGTCCGCAACGGGCGAACCCGGCCGGTCCGGGCCACCGGTTCGGCCCGCGAGGGCTACGCGGCCGTGGCGGCACGAGCCTGCCGGGACTGCCGATGCTGGTGGCGGCATACGATCAGGGCATGGTCAGGCGTACCGGGGAGGCGACCCGCGAGGGGATCCGCAATGCGGCGGCGCGTCTGTTCCGGGAGCGCGGTTTCGCGCGTACGTCGGTGCGTGACATCGCCGCGCAGGCCGCCACCGATCCGGCCCTGGTGATCCGCCACTTCGGAACGAAGGAACTGCTGTTCCTGGACACCATGCATCTGACGATCGACGACGAGCCGCTGCTCGACGTGCCGCTGGAGCGGTTCGGTGAGCGTTTCATCGAGGTGGTGCTGGCCGACCAGGACATCCGCGGCGTCTACCTGGCGCTGGTGCGCGGCAGCAACGAGCCGCGGATCAGGGCCCGTCTTCAGGCCATTCACGAGCGCACCTTCGTCGAGCCGGTCCGGGCCCGTCTGACCGGCCCGGACGCCGACGTCCGGGCCCGTCTGGCCGCGGCGGTGGTCGGTGGTCTCCTCTACGCCCTCTGGGTGGTGGAGGACGAGCATCTGGTGACCGCCGACCGTCCGGTCCTGGTGGAGCGTTACGGCGCGCTGTTGCAGCAGGCCCTGACGCCGCGCGGGTGACGGGTCACTGCACGGACCAGCCGCCGTCGGACGGCAGGATCACCCCGTTGAGGTTCACCCCGTCGTCGCTGAGCAGGAAGGTGATCGGCGCGGCCAGGTGCTCGGCCTGCGCCACGCCCGGGATGAGCTGCAGGAACGGGCCGGTCCGCCCGCGCCCGAACTCGGAGACGTCAACGGGCGCCATACCGGTGGCCACCCCGCCCGGCGCCACCGCGTTGGTCCGGATGCCCTCGTGCCCGTACATGAAAGCGGTGTTCTTGGTGATGCCGAGGACCGCGTGCTTGGACGCGGTGTAGGCGACGCCCGCCGCGTTGCCGCGCAGTGCGGCCTCGGACGCCACGTTGACGATCGAGCCGCGCCCGGCCGCCCGCATGACCGGCAGGACGGCCCGGGTGAGGCGGAAGACGCCGTCGACGTTGACCGCGAAGACCTTCTCCCAGATCGTGTCGGACGTCTCGTGGGCGGCGCTGAAGTCGTCGACCACGCCCGCGATGTTGGCCAGCCCGTCGATCCGGTCGCCGGCGGCGGCCACGATCCGGTCGATGTCGCCCGACCGGGTGATGTCCCCGGCGACGGCGACGAACGACTCGCCCAGTTCGGCCTCGGCCTCCTTGAGCCGATCGGCGGTGATGTCGACGCCGATGACGCGGCCGCCCTCGCGGACGATGCGGGACGCGGTGGCCCGTCCGATGCCGGAGGCGGCGCCGGTCACGATCACCGTCTTGCCGTCGAAGCGGCCCGGGGTGATCCGTTCCCGCCAGCCGGTGCTCTCGCCGGACTCGACGGGGGCGACGCCGCCGTTGACCTTGAGCACCAGGTCGTCGATGAGCGACTGCGGCATCTTGCCCTGGCTGAGGGCGACCAGTTGCTGGAGCGGGAGCCCGCGGACCGGCGCGAGCGACGAGGCGTCGGCGCCGCCTGCCGCGAGCAGTTCGCCGAGGGCCGGTCCGCCCTCCGGGTGGTCCAGCCATTCGCCGACGGTGTTCGCCGCGGTCAAGGGCTTCGTCATCGGTGGTTCTTCCCTTCGATCGGGGAAAGGGGCAGCGGAGGTAAACTTAGTTGACTTTCGCATCTTGGGTAACCCGGCAGTCGTCTGATAGCGGTCGCGATCTCGCCGGCGGTGCGGCCGCTGCGCTGTCGCCGTCCCCGGCCCGGCCGTAATTCGAGTACGGTCCACCAATGGGACTGCTGGACAGGTTCGCCGGTTCGCCGCGCCGCCGTTTCGCCCAGCTCGCTCTCCGGGTGGCCCGGCGGACCCCCGGCGTGGAGCGTGCGGTCTACCAGCCGGACGACTTCGCCATCGCGATCCACCGGACCGGGATCGCCGGCCCGGCCCATCTCTACCTGTCCAACGTCTTCCGGGAGACCGCGGACGCCTCCCCGGCCGAACGCCGGGAGCGGCTCGAGCGCCTCATCCGGCTGATGGCGCCGATGCCCGAGGACGATTGGGATTCGGTACGCGGAAAGCTGCGCCCGGTGTTGCGCCCGGTGACGTTCGGGGTGGCCGGGCCGACCGGGATGCGCCCGCCGTTGTCCCGCCCCGCGATGCCGTACCTGCGGGAGCTGGTCGTGATCGACGCGCCCGAGGCGATGGCCTACGTGCCACCCGACCGGCTGGAGACCTGGGGCGTGCCGGTCGAGGAGGTGTTCGCGGCCGCCCGGGAGAACCTGGCGGCGATGGCCGGCGGCGTACTGGACCGGCCGTGGCGTGACGGCATGGCGATCAGCATGCTCGACGACGGCGACGGCTACTTCACCTCGATGCTGCTGACGCCCGGCTGGCTGTCCGAGGTGGGGGAGCGGATGGGCGGCCCGGCCCTGGCGTTCGTGCCGGACAGCAACACCCTGCTGGTCACCCCGCTGCCGGACACCGGCGCGGAGCAGCTCTACGCCGCCGTCGAGCACGCCTTCGGCGAGGCGGTCCGCTACCTGTCCCCGGTCGGCTACGTCGCCGGGCCGGACGGGCGTTCGGTGCCGTACACGCCGCCGCCCGGCCACCCGCACCACCTGCCGGCCCGCCGCGCCGACGCCGTGCTGGCGCTGACCGAGTACTCGAACCAGACCGACTGGCTCGCCGAGCAGTACACGAAAGCCGGCGTCGACGTGCACGTGGGCAGCCTGCTCGCGGTCGAGCCGCCCGACGGCGGCCCGGTCGAGACCGTCGCCACCTGGACCGAGGGCGTGAGCACTCTGCTGCCCCGGGCCGACACGGTGGCGTTCGCCCGGCCCGGCGCCGGCATCGACTTCCGGGTGCCGTGGCGGATCGCCGAGGAGCACGCCGGGCTGTGCCCGGAGCCGTTGTTCGCCCCGGTCCGCTACCGGGTGGAGACGTGGCCGTCCGCCGACGTGCTGGACGGGCTGCGGCTGCACAGCCTCGACTGAGCATTCTCAGGTTGCCGATCCCGCACGGTGGGGCGCACGGTGGTCGGGGGAGACTGCACCCGAACGCACGGTGAGGGGAAGGGTCCGATGACAGCCTTCGACGAGGAGGAAGCCCACCTGCGGGTGGGACCACCGGCCGACCACGTGGCAGGGCTCGAGGCGGTGCGCCTGAGCATGGCGAACGCCGTACGCAAGATGGGTGTGCGCAAGTCGGTGCGCAACCTGCGCGCCCTGAACCAGCACGACGGCGTCGACTGCATGAGCTGCGCCTGGCCGGACCCGCAAGGCCGGCGGCACACGGTCGAGTTCTGCGAGAACGGGGCGAAGGCGGTCTCCTGGGAGGGCCAGCGGGACACCGTCGGCCCGGAGTTCTTCGCGGCGCATCCGATCGCCGACCTGGCCGGGCGGACCGATCACTGGCTGGAGAAGCAGGGCCGGCTCACCCATCCGATGGTCCGGCGTGACGGCGGCACGCACTACGAGCCGATCTCCTGGGACGACGCGTTCGCCCTGATCGGCTCGTTCCTGCGTGACCTGGACAGCCCGGACGAGGCGGCGTTCTACACCTCGGGGCGGGCCGGCAACGAGGCCGCGTTCGTCTATCAGCTGCTGGCCCGGGCGCTCGGCACCAACAATCTGCCGGACTGTTCGAACCTGTGCCACGAGTCGACCGGCACCGCGCTGATGCGCACCATCGGCGTCGGCAAGGGCTCGGTCACCCTGGACGACCTGCACTCCGCCGACCTGATCGTGGTCTCCGGGCAGAACCCGGGCACCAACCATCCGCGCATGCTGACCGCCCTGGAGGTCGCCAAGCGGGACGGCGCGAAGATCCTGGCGGTCAACCCGCTGCCGGAGGCCGGGCTGATCCGCTTCGACAACCCGCAGAAGGTTCGCGGCCTGGTCGGCGCCGGCACCCCGCTGGCCGACCGGCTGCTGCGGATCCGTTCCAACGGCGACCTGGCGCTCTGGCAGGCGATCGGCCACCTGCTGCTGCGCAAGGGTGTCGCCGACCGCGAGTTCATCGGGTCGTCCACTGTCGGGTTCGAGGCCTGGGCGAAACACGTCGCCGGCATCGACCGGGACACCGTGCTCGCGGCCACCGGCCTCGGCTGGGACGAGATCGAGGCCGCCGCCGACATGCTCGCCTCGGCGAAACGGATCGTGCACTGCTGGGCGATGGGCATCACCCAGCACCGCAACGCGGTCGCCACGATCAAGGAGTTCGTCAACGTCGCCCTGCTCCAGGGCATGATCGGCAAGCCGGGGGCGGGGCTCTGCCCGGTGCGCGGGCACTCCAACGTGCAGGGTGACCGCAGCATGGGCATCTGGGAGAGGCCGCCCGCCGCCTTCCTGGACCGGTTGCGCGACGAGTTCGGGTTCGAGCCGCCCCGCGAGCACGGCCACGACGCCGTCGACACGGTCCGCGCCTTCCGCGACGGCCGGGCGAAGGTGTTCCTCGCGCTGGGCGGCAACTTCGTGGGCGCCATGCCGGACACCGACGTGACCGCCGCGGCGATGCGTGCGGCGGCGCTGACCGTGCAGATCTCCACGAAACTGAACCGCAGCCACGTCGAGGCCGGGCGTACCGCGCTGATCCTGCCGACGCTCGGGCGTACCGAACAGGATCTGACCGGCGGCCGACCGCAGCGGGTCACCGTGGAGGACTCGATGTCGGCGGTGCACGCCTCCCGCGGCCGGTCCGCGCCGGTGGGGCCGCTGCTGCGTTCCGAGGTGGACATCGTCTGCGGCATCGCGGCCGCCGCCCTCGGCGGCCGGTACGGCATCCCGTGGGACGCGTTCGCCGCCGACTACGACGAGATCCGGGAGCGGATCGGCCGGGTGGTGCCGGGCTGCGACGGCTACGCCGCGAAGATCCGCGACGGCGGGTTCACCATGCCGCACCCGCCGAGGGACTCGCGCACCTTCCCGACCCCGGAGGGCAAGGCCGTCTTCACGGTCAGCCCGCTGGAGGTGATGACCGTGCCGGAGGGCCGGCTCGTGCTGCAGACGCTGCGCAGCCACGACCAGTTCAACACCACGATCTACGGGCTGGACGACCGGTACCGGGGGATCAGCCGGGGCCGCCGGGTGGTCTTCATCAACGCCGCCGACCTGGCCGAACTGGGGTTCGCCGACGGCGACGTGGTGAACCTGGTCTCCGAGTGGGCCGACGGCGTCGAGCGGCGTGCCGAGCGGTTCCGGCTGGTCGGCTACGACACCCCGAAAGGTTGTGTGGCCGCCTACTACCCGGAGACGAACCCGCTGGTCCCGCTCGACTCGCAGGCCGAGGAGAGCGGGACGCCCACGTCCAAGTGGGTGCAGGTACGCCTCGAGCGGGTCTAGACGGAGACGTTGTCCGTGGTGGGCGGGGCGCTCTCGAACAGCCCCGCCAGGGTCTCCACGCCACCGCCCCAGGCGGCCGCGAGGACGGCGGCGACCACGGCCATCGCCTGCAGCGCGTGCACGGTCCCGCGGCCGGTCACCGCGTGCGCCAGGTTCCGGGCCACGGCACGCGGCAGCGTACGCCGCAGGTAGTCCTTCTCGGTGCCGAGCTCCTGGTCGTCCGGCATCAGACCGGCCATCTGCACCTTGCCCCGGCCCTCGGCGTAGCAGCGCCGCATCAGGAACCCGAACGTCGACCGGTCGGCCGGCACCTCGTGGTCGATGGTGGCGTGCGGCACGTACATCCAGCGGCCGCCGGCCACCGCGCTCATCCGCAGGCACAGCTCGGTGTCCTCGGGCCGGTTCTGGTCGCCCAGCTTGCCGAAGCCGGTGCGGAAACCACCGACCGCCAGGAACGCGTCCCGCCGCACGATCATGTTCGCCGACCAGACGTTGCGGATCGGCGCCGTGGTGGTGGGCATCCCGGTGTAGGAGACGCCGACCGTCCAGAGCAGCTCGTCGGGCATCCAGGGCGGGCGCGGTCCGGCCCAGGCGGGGATGATGCCGCCGCCGGTGCCGACCACCGACGGGTCGGCGAACGGGGTCAGCTGGTGGGCGAGCCAGTCCGGGCTCGCCACCGTGTCGTCGTCGAGGAACGCGATGAACGGCGTACGCGTGTGGAAGGCGCCGGTGTTGCGGTTGCCGGAGGCGCCGCGCGCGTACGCGTTCTCCAGCACGGTCACGCCGGGGAACGTGAGCTTCACCCGGGCGGCCATCTCCGGGTTGTGGTCGACCACGACCACGATCTCGGTCGCCGCACGCGTCTGCGCCTGAGCGGAGGCGATCGTACGGGCGAGCGACGCCCACCGTTTCTCACTGTGTGTCGGGATGACGATGCTGACGTCGGAAGTGCTGTTGTGCTCCAAGCCGTTTGCTCCTGGGCGACGGCGCATGACGCGGTGGGGAGGCGCGATGTGCGAAACGAGTGTGGACACGGGGGATCCGGGGTGGATGCAGTTTTGTGCCACCAAAAGGCGAAACAATTACGCGATCGTGACGAGAAGGGGATTTCTGGTCGGTTATCGACGCCGGTGACCAGAGCTTTGCCGAGAAGTCTGTGGTGAGCCTGTGGAATCGGGAAACTTGAGCGAACGGCGCTGTGAGCCCGATCGCTCCCCGTCGGCGGAGGCCCGGGAGCAAATAGGATGATCACCCATGATGGCGGTGGAAAGGGACGTGGCCCAGCGGGTCGTCGCCTGGGCGGCCGGCCGGAGCCCGGCGATCGGGCGCCGGCGGATCGTCGCGATCGAGGGCCGTTCCGGATCGGGTAAGACCACCCTCGCGGCGGCGGTCGCGGACCGGACCGGAGCGCCGGTCGTCCACATGGACGATCTCTACGCCGGATGGGACGGGCTCCTGCCCGGGGTCACCGCGCTGCGCGAGTGGATCCTCGAACCGCTCGCCGCCGGAGAGCCGGCCGTGTGGCGGCGCTGGGACTGGACCGCCGGCGCGTACGGGGAGGAGCACCGCGTGCCGCCGGGCGCATGGCTGATCGTCGAAGGGGCCGGTGCGGGGGCGCGGGTGCTCCGCCCGTACCTCGCCGGGGTCGTCTGGCTGGAGTGCCCCACCGCGGAGCGCAAGCGGCGCGCGCTCGCCCGGGACGGCGAGACCTATGCCCCGCACTGGGACCGGTGGGCCGCGCAGGAGGCCGCCTTCTACGCGGACGAGCAGGTCCGCGAGTGCGCGGACCTGCTCGTCGAGACGTGCTGACTCACTCCTTCATGGCGTACTCGTCCAGGCGCGGGTCGTCGGCCGGGAGTTGCCGGAGGCCGGCCAGCAGGGCGTGGACGGCGGCCGCGTCACCGTGGACCTCGGTGGTGACCCGGCTTCCCGGCAGCACCTCGTAGGTGACGGAGCCGGAGGACCAGCGGAGAAGCGGGCGGCCGGCCAGGTCCTCGAGTCGTTCTCCGGGGCGCAGGTCCACCGCGATCGGCTGGGACCGGCCACTGATCACGTCGACGAGCCGTTCCCGGGTGCCGTCGGTGAGCCGGATGTACCAGTTCTCCGTCGAACCCTCCGCCGGATACCGCGGGCCGGTCCGCTGATGCAGGACACGCATCCGCGGGAACCGGCTCCCGGACCAGACGACCTGGTCACGGTCGGTGCCGACCGCGGACATGATCTTGCGGGCGTCCGCCAGGGAGTGCCCCGCGACCGATGCCTGCCAGTGTTTGCCCCGGTCGTCGGCCCAGATCCAGGAGTAGTGGATGCCGTCCTCCTGCTGGTAGTCGTAGCGGACCGCCGGACGGCCGTTGAGGGTGTCGGCGGTGCGCAGCGGCTTCGGATTCACCTCGGCACCCTCTTCCTCGTAGGAGATCCGGTCGACCGGGCCGCTCACCCAGACACCGCCGCGCATCACGCCCGTCGCGTCCAGTTCCGCGGCCACCAGCGAAGGCGTGGTGCAGGCCACCGGCCAGGTGGACTCGCGGGCGAAGATGTCGACGAGCCGCCAGCCCGCGGGGATGACGGTCGGGAACAGCCGCACCCGCGCCTTGTCCGGGCGGATCGGATCAGCGTGCCCCTCGAAGGAGGACCCGCAGCTGAGCGAGCCGTCCACCGCGACGGCCGCGGACACCAGCGGGTCCGGCTCGGGCGACCACAGCCGGGTCCCGGCGACCGCCACCACCACTGCGGCGGTGGTCAGCCCGGCCAGCACGGCCAGACGGCGGCCGTGCCGGCGCGGCCGGGAACGGACGGCGACCGCGTGCCGGCGGTGGTCGACGGCGGCGCGGATGGCGGCCAGCCGCTCGGCGTCACCGGGTTCGGCGCCGGGCGCCGGGTCGGCCGCGAGCAGAGCGGACGGCAGATCGTGGCGGCTCATCGCAGGCCTCCCGGAACGGTGGCGGGCAGAACGTTCGAGCCGGCGTCGCCGGCCATCTCCCTCATCGCGGCCTCCAAACGGCGGCGGGCCCGGTGCAGGCGCACGGCCAGCGTGCCCCGCGAACAACCCAGCGCGGCCGCCGCCTCGGGCCGGGTCAGCCCGTCCCAGGCCAGCAGCATCAGCAACTCCCGGTCGTCGGCGGGCAGCCGCTCCAGGGCGCGGCCCACCACGCCGGACGGGACCCCGGCGGCCGGTACGGGCTGGGCGGCCAGCCGGTCGTGCAGGGCCTCCCGCCGCTGCTCCGACCGGCGCACGTTCGCGCTGACCCGCCGGGCCACCCCGAACAGCCACGGACGGGCCGCCTCCGGGATCTCGCGCAGCCGCCGCCACGCCACCACGAACGTCTCGGCGACCACCTCGTCGGCCTGGTCGCCGTCGACGCGGCGGCGTGCGTACGCCAGCACGGCCGCGGCGTGGTCGCGCCACAGCCGGTCGAATCTCTCCTCGTCGGGCGCGTCGTCGCCCACTCGTGCCTCCCCGGTCGTGAACATCCCTCACCGGGGGATGTGTCCGGCAGACGGCGAGAGATTACCGGCGCACCAACAGGGTGATGCCGAGCAGCGGATAACTCCAGCGACGGGCGACCCGGTAACCGTCGCCGATCCGGTCCCGTTTGGCGGGCGCCATGTCCGCCAGCGGGTCGGCCGGGCTGTCCACCCGGATCACCCAGATCCGGCCGGGCGTGCCGAGGCAGGCGGCCTCCGGGCACTCCCGCGCGGACAGCCGGCCGCTGAGCCGCTGACCGGTGGTGGCGAGCACGTCCGGCGGCCTCGGGGCGGGCAGATAGCGCAGGTAGAGATCGCGCGGGGCCCAGCCGATGCTGGGATGCGAGTCGGGGAACACCGCCACGTCGCCGGGGCGGTGGAGCGGGCGGATCACCGCGGCGATGCGGGCCGAGTCCTGCCCGTGCCCGGCCGGCTCGCGGATGTCCCGCTGGACCGGGTGGCCGAGCAGCGCGGCGAGCGCGACGACGGCGGCCAGGTGCGCTCGGCCGGCCCGGACGGCGGCCCACGCGGCGAGCACCGCCAGGGCGGGGACGGTGATCAGGACGTACCGGGCCACCCACACCGGAGTGAACACACCGGCGGCCAGCAGCAGCACGATCGGGGCGAAACCGGCGCCGGCCAGGCAGAGCGCCGGGGACGGCCGGCCCGGCGTGTTCGTCTCGCCCGTGCGGCGCGTGCCCAGGATCGCCGGGGACAGCCGGCCCGGCGTGTTCGTCTCGTCCGTGCGGCGCGTGCCCAGGATCGCCAGGCCCAGGATCAGGCCGCCGAGCGCGGCGGAGAGGAACAGCTGCTTCGGCACGTTCCGCACGGTCTGTTCGCCGACCCGGGTGATCCACGAGAGCTGCGCGGACTGCCCGGCCGCCATCAGGCAGAGCGCCACCGCCGGAAGGCTCCCGGCCAGCGCGGCGGGCGGCCAGCGGCGTGGCAGGCGCCATCCGGGCAGCGCGTGCCCGGCGACCATGAGCAGGCCGCTCAGCGGATGGCACAGGCCGGTCAGCGCGACGGCGCCCGCGTAGACCGCCGTTCGCGCGAGTGTCGGCCGCTCCAGCAGGCGGATCAGGGCCAGCAGGGCCAGGGCCGCGAACAGCATGGCGAGCGCGTACGGGCGGGCCTCCTGCGCGTATCGCGAGGTGACCGGCAGGATCGCGAACAGCAGCCCGGCACCGAGACCGGTGCGGTCGCCGCCGGCCCGCCGGCCGAGCGCGACCACCGCCAGCGTGGTGGCGATCATGGCGAGCAGCGAGGGGAGGCGCAGGGCCGCCGTGCCGGTCCCGGCGATCGCTGCGAAAGCCTTCAAACCGGCATAGTACGGCGTGAGCACCGCGTCAACCGCGTCAGCCAGCCGCCAGAGCCGCCCCCAGCTCAGCCGGACCGCTCCCCACGTGGCCAGCTCGTCCGCCCACAACGCCGCCCCGGTCAGCCGCCAGCCCCCGAGCACGGCCGCGACCGCCGCCGGAAGAGCCCACACCAGCGGAGCCGTCACGCGTCGCACCGGACGAACCCTAGAAGCGGCCGCCCGGGCGGCACGACGATCGCCGCCCGAACAGTCCGTGAACGTCAGGTGAGCGGGGGCGTGAGGCCGGCCCGCCGGGCGGGCCGGGGTCGGATGGGTGCCGGTGTGAGGCCGCCGGGCGGGGGTCAGGTGGTGGCGGGCGTGAGGCCGACCCGCCGGGCGAGTTCGACGATCGCCTCCCGGCGGCCGGTGCCGAGACCGTGCCGGGTGACGTTGAGCGCCCCGGCCGCCGCCCCGGTGCGTACCGCCTCGTGCATGTCCCCGCCGCGGGCCATCACCGTGGCCACCCCGGCGGTCATCGAGTCACCGGCCCCGCGGTGGTCCACCACCTGCAGCGACGGCAGGTCGACGAGCAGCGGATCGTCCTCCAGCAGGGCGACACCGGGCCGGTCGGCGCGGCTGATCAGCACCGACCCGGCGCCCTGTCTCCGCAGCTCGCGGGCGGCCGCCAGCATCGCCTCGTCGCTGTCGTCACCGGCCCGCCCGTCGTCGAGCAGTTCCTCGTGGCTCACCTTGAGGAAGTCGACGCCGCCCTCCAGCACCGCGGTCAGATGGTCGCCGGACAGGTCGGCGACCACGGTGCCGCCGTGGGCGCCCAGGTCGGCGGCGAGCCGCCGGTACACCTCCGGCGGCACCACCTGCGGGGCGGCCGGGCCGCTGAGCACGCTGACGTCGGCGTGCAGCCCGGCGGCCAGGGCGGTGCCGTACAGCTCGTCCAGGTCGTGGCGGCCGAGCGGGGCGCCGGCGAAGTCGGCCACCGTGTCCCGGGAGCCGTCCCGGCGGTCGTGCACGTACCAGCCGCTCCCGCCGCTGCGGCGTACCGTCCGTACCTCGATGTTCTCGTGGCACATGAGCGCCGCGACCACCTCGCCGATCTCCCCGCCCACCGCCGCGCAGAGGGTGACGTCGGCGCCCAGCCCGGCGCACATCCGGGCCTGCCAGACGCCCTGCCCGCCGGGGTGCACGTGCAGTTCCGGCTCCTCGCCGGAAGTCTGCTCGACGGTGACGGTGAGCTGGGGAACCGGTGCGAAGACCATGACCGTGGACATGGCCGTCGCGTACCCCGGACCGGGCCGGTCAACCCTGGACCGCGCCCACGATCGACAGGGTGGACGAGGCTACGGCACGTTCGCGGGCAGGCGGTCGCCCGACCGGATTCCGGCGATCGTGAAGGTGAAGACGGTTCCGCCGCCCGGGTTCGGCATCGCCTCGATCTGCCCGCCGTGCCGCTCCACGATCCGGCGGCAGATGGCCAGGCCCAGTCCGGTGCCGGGCATCGCGGTGCCGTTGCTCGCCCGGTGGAAGCTGTCGAAGACGGCCGCGTGCTCCCCGTCCGGGATGCCGATGCCCCGGTCCGCCACCTGTACCCGGACCATGCCGTTCCCGGCGTCGCGGGCGGTGACGTCGATCCGCGGCGCCTGGCCCGGCGGCGTGTACTTGATGGCGTTGCCCACCAGATTGTCGACCACCTGGCGCAGCAGCACCCGGTCGGCCCGCACGTCCGGCAGCGCGGCGACGAAGACGTCCGGCCGGGACCCCGGCCCCTCCGGCGCGTCGGCACGCGCCGCCACCACGTCGTCCACCAGCGCCCGCAGATCCACCCGGTCCACACGCAGCGTCGCGTCCCGGGCCGCCGTGTAGTCCAGCAGCTCGGTGATCAGCGTCTGCATCCGGATCGCCCCGTCGATCACCTTGGCGGCGCCGCGGCGCACCAGTTCCAGCGTGTTCGCGCCGGGAGCCGGGTCGCCGAGGGCCTCGGTGATCAGTTCGGCGTATCCGCGTACCGAGGTGAGCGGCGCCTTCAGATCGTGGGCCACCACGCCGGCGAACCCGCGCAACTCGTTCTCCACATGCTTGCGGTCGGTGATGTCGTGGAAGACGGCCACCGCGCCGCGCTCCCCGCCGGACGTCTCGATCGGCCGGGCCGACACGCTGATGATCCGGCCCTCCGGGTGCTCCGGGCCGCGGACCACCATCTCCTCCTCGTCGGTGTCCTCCCCGTTCAGAGCCCGGTTCAACGGCAGCCGGCCGTCCGGGTACGGGGTGACCCCGTCCGCCAGGAACAGCTCCGACCGGCCCCGCCGGGTCCCCAGGATCCGCTCCGCCGCCGGGTTGTACATCAGGAACCGGCCGTCCGGGCCGACCACGCCGACACCGTCGCTGATCCCGTTCAGCACCGCCGACAGCAGGCCGGCCTGACGGTGGCTCTCCCCTTCGCGGGCGCGTAGTTCGGCGATGGCCGTACGGACCCTGGCCTCGGCGCGTTCCCGGGCCGTCGCCAGCACCCAGACCAGGGCCGTGAGCAGCACCGTCAAACTCAGCCCACCCCCGGCCACGGCGAACGGCAGCACACTGTGCGCGCCCGGCAGACGGTCGCGGACCGCCGAGAGCCGCAGCACCCACGTCCCGCCGGCCACCGGCACGGCCACCGTACGGTGCAGGTCGCGCTCACCCGGCTGGCCGGAGCGCAGCGCGGCGACGACGACGCCCCGGCGTTGCTCGTCGGCGGCCACCAGCTCCAGGTCCAGCAGGCCCTGCCCGGCGTTGGCCAGAGTGGCGCCCATGAAGTCCTGACCGCGCACGCCGAGCATGATCCAGCCGAGGAAGCGCCGCGGTTCCTGCTGATGGACCGGGGCGGTCAGCACGAACGAGAGCTGCCGTTGATCGGCCGGCAGATCCCGGTCGGCGAGCAGCTGATAGGTGTCCGACACCGCCACCCCGCCGGTGCGCCGGGACTCGGCCAGCGCGGCGGCCGGCGCCTGCGCCCCCATCATGTCCAGGCCGGCGGGCGCCGTCCGGTCACCGAGCGACCTCACGTAGATCGAGAAGGCGTGGTCGCCCCGCCCGTACGGGGCCAGCGTGAGATCCGGCGCCGCCCGCTCCCGCCACAGCCGCTGCACCGAGTGGACGCCGGTGTCGTCGGACGGCACGATGAACGCGATCGAGCTGGCCCCGGCCAGCTGCATCGAACCCAGCGGCGCGGTCATTGCCGAGTACTCGGTCCGGGTGAGGACCTGCTGCGCCCCCGCGGAGGCCGCCGTGGCGCGCAGCATGTCCACGTAGCGGCGGGTCTCCGCGCGGACCGCCTCGGCCGCGGCCGCCGTGCGGCGATCCATCTGGACCGCGCCGGCCTGCGACTCACGCCGCTCCAGTTCGACGCTCACGCCCAGGGTCACGGCGCAACACACCAGTGCCACGAGCGCGCTGATGAGTGACCGCTTCCTTCTCACACCCGGACTATCGACCGGCACGGCCACCCGGCTGAGCACGATCTCACGGGCGGGGCGGCAGCAGCCAGCGCACCCGGCGTACCAGCTCGGCCGGATTCACCGGCTTGGCCAGGTACTCCTCGGCGCCGGTGACGAACGCCAGCTCGATGTCGGTCTCCGAGGCCATCCCGCTCAGCATGATCACCGGGATCTCGGCGGTGGCCGGGTCCGCGTGCATCCGGTAACAGACGCTCACCCCGTCCAGGCCGGGCATCACGACGTCCAGCACCACCAGGTCGGGACGGATCTCGGCGACCATCGTCAGCGCGGTGCAGCCGTCCGCCGCGGTCGCCGTCCGGTAGCCGGCCATCTGGAGTTTGAACGCCACCAGGTCCCGGACGTTCTCGTCGTCGTCCACCACCAGCACGATGGGCCCGGTGCCGGTACGCGTCGGAACGGTGTCCACATCCATCAGAGCCGTCATGATCTCTCCGGTTCTCCTCGCTGGGCCCGGCGGGCCGTGCCGCCGGAGTCGACCCGAGCTATCGGCCCGGCCATCGCCCCCGCCAGCCAAACGTCGGTTGCCGGCCGGTTGCGGCGTGAATCACCGGAGAGGTCAGGTCCCCACCGTGCCCGCCGATGGAGAGTCCCGTCCCACCACCGCAGGCGAAAGGCACCGATGACCACAGACCGGAAGACGGCCGTGTTCTACGGCCTGACGGGCGCCCTCCTGCTCGCCGTGCTCGGGAACCTGCTCGCCGGCGGGGTGCCGCTGGAGGCGTTCACCAGCCTGTCGATGATCGTCTTCGACCTGGTGGGCGCCGTCTTCGCCGTGCTGGCCAGCCGGCGTCCCGGACTGCACCCCCGTACCCGGCGGGCCTGGCGGTGGATCGCCGCGTCGAGCGTCACCCTGTCCGGCTGCTCCATCGCGTACGCCGTGTTCGCCGGAATCCAGATCTTCCCGGCCCCCGGCGACGTGTTGCGGCTGCTCTTCGTGCCGATCATGCTGACCGGGCTGCTCGCCCTGCCCCGGCGTGCCGCCGCCGGCGGACTGGCCCGCGCCAAAGCCCTGCTCGACGTGGGCACCGTGGTGGCCGGCGGTGGCATGGTCATGTGGTACTTCATCATCGCCCCGACCCTGAGCGGCCACGGCCTGTCCCCGGCCGTGGTGGCCGGCGCGATCGCCTTCCCGATCGGCGACCTGGTCCTGCTCTTCGGGGTCAGCCTCGTCCTCGTGCAAGGCGCCGACGCGGCCGTACGCCGTCCCCTCAGCCTGCTCGCCGCCGCCATGCTGTTCGAGATCGTCGGCAACGTCTGGCTCGGCTACCTGCGCTCGCACCAGGACTTCAAACCGCTCACCTCGTGGCAGTTCGGCTGCTGGGCGATCGGCCACTTCCTCATCGCGGCCGCCGCCTGGGAACAGAACCGTGCCGCCAGCCGCACCGCCGCCGGACTCTACCCGGAACCGGCCGTCAACCGGATGCCGTACCTCAGCGTCCTCCTCTCCCTCGGCCTGCTCGCCGGCGTCACCGTCCACCGGGCCGACGCCTCGCTCACCGGCCTGGTCCTCGGCGTCGTCGCGCTCACCGGCTTCGTCGTCGCCCGGCAGGTCGTCGCGCTCCGCGAGAACCACGAGATGGCCGTCACCGACGGGCTCACCGGCCTGGCCAACCGGCTCCGGCTGCACGACTCCCTCGGCCGTGCCCTGGCCCGCTCCGCACGCGGCGGCCGCCCGGCCGGCGTGCTGCTGGCCGACCTCAACGGCTTCAAGGAGATCAACGACACCCTCGGGCACGCCGCCGGCGACCGCATGCTGATCGAGTTCGGCGGCATGTTGCGCCGCTCCGTACTCGGCTACGACGTGGTCGGCCGGCTCGGCGGCGACGAGTTCGCCGTGGTCCTGCACGACATCGGAACCCGCGCCAACGCCGAAGCGGTGGTCCGCCGGCTGCGCCAGGAGATGGAACTGCCCGTCATGATCGGCGACGTGGTGGTGAAGATCCGGGCCGCCGTCGGCATCGCCATCGCGTCCCCCGGCGAGACCGACGTCGACACCCTGCTCCGCCAGGCCGACGAAGCCATGTACGAGGACAAGCGCCGCACCCGTCAAGGCCGCGCCGGAGAGGACGAGGCCCTCGCCGCCGATCTGTGGGGCGCCGCCGAGCGCGGCGAGCTGCGCGTGCACTACCAGCCCGTCGTCGACCTGCCGACCGGCGAGATCAACGGCATGGAAGCCCTGGTCCGCTGGGAACATCCGGCCCGCGGCCTGATCCCGCCCGGCGACTTCATCCCGGCGGCCGAACGAACCGGCGCCATCGCGGAGATCGGCGCCTGGGTGCTGGCCGAGGCGTGCGCCCAGGTGGCCCGCTGGAGCACCGCCGGCCGGCGCCTGCACCTCGCCGTCAACGCCTCGCCACGCCAGCTCCAGCCCGGCTTCGCCGACCGGGTCGTCGCCATCCTCGACCGGACCGGCCTGCCCGCCGCCGACCTGATCATCGAGGTCACCGAGAGTGTCCAGGTGGAGAACGCCGACGTCGTCACCGAACTCCACCGGCTGCACGCCCACGGCGTACGCATCGCCCTCGACGACTTCGGCACCGGCTACTCCACGCTGCGCTATCTCACCCAGCTGCCCATCGACATCCTCAAGATCGACCAGTCCTTCGTGGCGGTCCTCAACGGCACCGCCCACGGCGCCGTGGTCGCCGACACCGTCCTGCGCCTCGGCCGCATGATGAACCTGGTCACCATCGCCGAAGGCGTCGAATCCGCCGAACAGGCCACCGAACTCGTCTCCCTCGGCTGCCGCAGCGCCCAGGGCTACCACTTCGCCAAACCCATGCCTGCCGCGGCCTTGGAGACTCTCCTGCTCCCGTCACAGACCTTCTCCGGTACGGCGTTCCCCGCCACCCGGTGACAACGGCCGTCCCGCCGGCGCCCCGCGATCACCTGCCACTCCAGCCCCTGCCGCGCCCGCCGGGCCGAGCTCAGTGGTCCTGGTAGGAGCGAACGGTGGGGGACGAGAGCCCCCACCGTTCGCCGGCGTCACTGCGTCACGAAGAGCAGACGGTTCGGGGAGCTGGTGCCGGGGCTGGTGACCACGCCGGTGGTGGCGCTCGCGGTCAGCGACGAGGACACCTGGGCGGGGGTGTAGGACGGGTTGCGGGACAGCACGAGGGCGGCCGCGCCGGCCACGTGCGGCGAGGCCATCGACGTGCCGCTGATCGTGTTGGTGGCCGAGCTGCTGGTGTACCAGGCCGAGGTGATCGACGAGCCGGGCGCGAAGATGTCCAGGCAGCTGCCGTAGTTGGAGTAGCTGGCCCGGGCGTCGGTGCTGGTGGTGGCGCCGACCGTGATGGCGGTGGGCACCCGTGCGGGCGAGGCGTTGCAGGCGTTCGCGTTGGAGTTGCCGGCCGCGACGGCGTAGGTGATGCCGGCGGCGATCGAGTTGCGCACCGCGGTGTCGAGGGACGTGCTGGCGCCGCCGCCGAGGCTCATGTTGGCGACCGCCGGCTTGACCGCGTTCGAGGTGACCCAGTTGACGCCGGCGATGACCCCGGCGGTGGTGCCGGAGCCGGAGCAGCTCAGCACGCGTACGCCGACCAGCCTGACCGCCTTGGCCACACCGTACGTGGACCCGCCGACCGTGCCGGCGACGTGGGTGCCGTGGCCGTTGCAGTCGACCGCGCCGCTGCCGACGGCGTCGTAGCCGGCCGTGGCCCGCCCGCCGAACTGGCTGTGGCTGTAGAGGATGCCGGTGTCGATGATGTAGGCCGTCACGTTGGAGGCGGTGACCGGGTAGGTGTACGTGGTGCTCAGCGGCCGGGCCCGCTGGTCGATCCGGTCCAGGCCCCACGGTGCGTTGTTCTGGGTGGCGGCCAGGGAGACCACCTGGTTCTGCTCGACGTAGGCCACCTTGGAGTTCGCGGCCAGCCGCTTGGCCTGCGTCTCGGTGAGGGTGGCCTCGTAACCGTTGAGGGCCTTGCCGAAGCTGCGCTTCACGGCGCCGCCGTACGACTTGGTGAGCCCGGCCTCCGTGGCGCCGGACTTGAGCACCACGATGTAGCTGCCGGGGATCGCGTCCGCGGTGCCGGCCAGCCGGATGGTCCCGGTCGCCGGAGCCGCCGCGGCCGGGGTCCCCGTCGCTACGACTGCCGTGGCCAGCGCGAACAGACCGGCGGCCAGGATGCGGCCGCCATTGCGTCGAATCGCCATGATCTTCCTCTCTCGCGCGCCGGCGGCGAGCATCCGAGGGATCGATGCCCATCGCTCGACTTCTCCTGGTGAGCGTACGGGCGCGATTCGTTCACACCTAGATATCGAAATGTATATATCTTGTTTCCGGGGGTCGGGCGCCGACCGCCGGGCAGGGGCGGGCGACCCCGGCCCCGGCTCGCCGAAAACGCGTCACGGCACCGCGCCGAGCATCGTCAGCACCCCGGTGAACAGCGCCGTGGTCGCCTCCTGATCGAGGTGCCGTGCCTGCCAGCCACGATCCTGGGTGCCCTGGAGAACACCGACCATCGTGGTACGCACGGTGCGCAGCGTGGCGGGGGACAGCAACACGGCCGAGGTGCCGTCGGCGTGCGCGGCCCGGGCCGCCGACCCGACCGCGACCAGGGCGGCGGCCGCCCCGTTGAGGATCTGCGCGACGTGCAGCCGGTCCCGGTCGAGGTTGAACGCCGCCACGTGCACGGCCAGCCCGAGCGCCGTCACGAGGCGGCCGGTCTCGTCCCCGCTGAGCACCGCCGGCATGGTCGCCGAGTCGTCCTCGACCGTCCCGATCCCGGTGCAGAACCCGGCGATCAGCTCCTCGGCCACCACCAGCGGGATCGGCGTGGCCGGATCGGGGAACCGGCGCCGCAGGGCGGCCTCCACGGCGTCGCGGACGATGTACTCCGGGACGACCCGGTTCTGCTCGGTCAGCCGCTCGATGATCACCGAGACCACCTCGTCGATGGTCATCACGACGCCCCTGCCGCGCCCCGGCGCCGCGGCCGGGCCGGCGCCGGGCCCGATGGTCCGCTCGCGGGCTCGCTCAGGACGCCGGGCTGCTGCATTCCCTCACCGTAGCCGCGCACCGGCGGCCTCAGGTGACGGCGGGCAGCGTGATGCAGGCGACCGTGCCGGACGGCGTGCCGGTCAAGGTCAGCGTCCCCTGATGCGACTCGACGACGTTGCGGGCGATCGTCAGGCCCAGACCGACACCGGGAACGGCCTGCTCCCGGGCGTGCCGGCCGCGGTAGAAGCGGTCGAAGACGTAGGGCAGCTCGGCGTCCGGGATGCCGGTGCCGGAGTCCGCGATCTCCACGTAGGGCTGTGGCGCCGCGCCGGCCCGGATCTCGATCGGCCGGTCGGGCGGGGTGAACAGCAGCGCGTTGCGCAGCACCTGCCCGATGGCGCCGGCCAGCCGGGTCAGGTCGGCCCGGACCAGCACGGCCTCGTCGGAGCGCACCCGCGGCGGCCTGGAACGCAGCCCGATCAGCGGCCGGCAGGTGTTCAGCGCGGCCCGTACCACGGTGTCCAGCCCGACCGTGCCGGCCGGCGGCGGCAGCGGCGCCTCCGCCGGCCGGGTGCCGGCCAGCAGGTGGTCGACCATGTGGACGAGGCGTTCGCCGTTGCGGTGGATCGGCTCGATCAGCCGCCGGTACGCCGACAGCTCCTCCTGGTCGCCGAGGATCTCCAGATAGCCCTGGATGGACGCGACCGGCGTACGCAGCTCGTGGCTGATCGTCGCGACCAGGTCCTCCTCGCGCCGCGCGGCCCGGGCCAGTTCGTCGCCGAGGTCCGCCATCCGCATCCGGTCGCGCATCGACGACAGGTGCACGGCCGCCTGCCCGGCGAACGTCGTCAGGTTCCGGATCTGCCGGTCGTGGAACCGGTGCGGCCGGTCGTCGACGACACACATGGCGCCGAGCGTGTGACCGTCCTCGTCGATGATCGGCGCACCCGCGTAGAAGCGGATGTTAGGCGTGCCGGTCACGTTCGGCAGGTTCGCGAAGCGCGGGTCGAGGGTGGCGTCCGGCACGATCAGCGGGGCGCGGGCCGGGACCACGTGCTTGCAGAACGACACGTCCAGCGGGGTCTGCTGGTCGGCGAGGCCGGTGCTGCCGGCGAACCACTGCCGGTCCCGGTCGACCAGCGAGACCGCCGCCATGGGAGTGTCGAACATCGACGCGGCCAGCCGGGTGAGGTCGTCGAGCACGGCCGGGCGGGGCCGGTCCAGCACACCGTACGAGCGCAGAGCGGCCAGTCTGGCCCGCTCGTCGGAGTCCTGGAGTTCGTGCCCCACGACTGTCCTTCGGCGGCCGGTCAGCGGAGCTGAGCGGAATCGGGGGCCGGTTCCCGGTCCTGGGCGGTCTGCGCGGCCGGGACGGTGAAGACGAACCGCGACCCGCCGCCCGGATTGTCGGACGCCGTGATGGTGCCGCCGTGCCGCTCCACGATCCGTTTGCAGATGCCCAGGCCCAGACCGGTTCCGGCGTAGCCGGCCGTCCGGTGCGCCCGGTGGAAGTCGCCGAAGATCTCGTCGTGCTGCCCGGCCGGGATGCCGATGCCGTTGTCCGCCACACAGACCCGGACCAGCCCGTCGCAGACCGTCGCCGTCACCGTCAGTGCCGGGATCACGTCCTTCGCCGTGTACTTGACGGCGTTGCCGATCAGATTGTCCAGCAGCTGCCGCAGCAGCACCGGATCGGCCTGCACCGGGGGCAGGTCGCCGACGGTGAACCGGGGCGCCGGCTGGCCGGCCCCGATCGCCGCGTCCAGCCGGGCCACGGTCACCTCGGACACGATGGCGCCCAGGTCGACCGGGACCGCCGCCACCGTGGCGTCGCGGGCCGTGGTGTTCGCCAGCAGGCCGTCGATCAGCGACCGCATCCGGTCGGCGGCCCGCGACACCCGCAGCAGCGCGTCCTCGGCCTCCGCCGCCGCCGGGTGCCCCGGCATCCGGGCCACCGACTCGGCGGCGATCTCGGCGAAGCCCTGCACCGCGGTCACCGGGTTGAGCAGGTCGTGCGCCACCACCCCGGCGAAACTGGCCAGCTCGTCCCGCTGCCGGCGTTCGGCCGTGACGTCGTGGATGAGGACCACGGCGCTGCGCCGGCCGTCCTGGCCGACGAGGGTGGCGGCCCGTGCCGTGATGATCCGGCCCTCCGGGACGGCGGGGTTGCGGATCAGCAGGTCGGTGGGGGGCACGTCCTCACCGGCCAGCGCCCGGGCGTGCACCATCCGGTCGTCGGGAACCGGGCTGCCGTCCAGGTCGAAGACACCGTAGTGGGCGCTGCCGGCCACCTTGTCGCCCGGCTTGGTGAAGCCGCCGAGCAGCCGGACCGCGGCCGGGTTGCGCAGCACCACCCGATTGTCCGCGTCGATCACGGCGAGCCCGTCGGCGGTGGAGTCGAAGATCGCCCGCAGCAGGTCCTTCTCGGCGGCCAGTTCGGCGATCAGCGCGGTCCGCTCGTCGCGGCCCGTGGCCAGCGCCATCCCGACGACCGCCACGATCACGACGAACAGCTGGGCCACGAAGGCCCGGGTGGTGAAATCCGCGATGGTCGCGAACGGGCCGCTGCCGTACAGCGTGAACCCGATCGCGATCAGTCCGACCAGCAGATCGTGCGCCACCACGAACGGTGTGGCGAGCCGGGTGGCGGCCCAGACCGTGACCGCGATGAGCGTGAACGCGATCGGCAGGCTCCCGGTGTAGGAGAACCCGGTCAGGTAGGCGGCCAGGGAGCAGACCGTGAGGGCGGAGTACTCGGCGGCCCGCCGCCGGGGTGTGGCGGCCAGTGTGGCCCGGCAGCCACGCCACCAGGACCGCAGTGTGCCGTGCCGGGCCCGGTAGCGGGCGAGCAGGTGGGCGGCGTACAGGCCGGCCGAGCCGATCAGCAGGATGCTCGCGGTGTTGCGGGCCAGCCAGACGACGGTGGCCGGCCACGAGTGCCGGCCGGTGAGCAGCCAGATGGAGGTGGGGCCGATCACGGCGCCGGCCACGGTCGCCCCGAACGCGGCGCCGAGCAGCGCCCACAGGTCCCGGGGACCGCGCATCGGCCGCGGCCCGGCGGTCCACAGCGTGGGCCACCACCGGTCGATCAGGGCCAGAAAGGTTCCGATCTGTACCAGGTTGGTGACGACGAACAGCGCCGCCACCGCGGCCGTCGCGCCGGTCGCCATGTTCACCACCATGGTGATCACGGCGAGCGCGGCGACGTCCAGCCAGCGGAGAGGGGCCTTCCGCTGGGCGCAGAACCAGACCACGCCGACACCGGCGGCCGGCCACACCATGCTCATGTCGCTGCCGGGCAGCACGGTGAGGCGGCCCGTGACCGTCGCGGCCAGGTACGCGGCGGCGAAGAGACCGGTGCGGGCCAGTGATCGTCGGTAGGTCATCACTCGTTCTTCCGCGAGGCTTCTTCCCCGAGCATGATCCTCGGGGAGACCTATCGGCCGGAGAACGGGTTTTCTGAGCCTCAGCCCACGGCGGCCCGGCGGGCGGTGTACTCACCGCCGTTGCGGTGGCCGGGGTAGGGGATCAGGTTGTCCGGCTGGTCCTCGTACGCCGGCTCGGCCCAGCGGCGGCCGGTGGACTCCAGCGGGTCACTGTCGTAGACGGACCGGCTGTGGAAGCGCTGCGCGTACTCCATCATGCCGTCCACCAGGCGGTCCACGTCGGCGGCCGGGCGCACCACGAGGCGCATGAACTGGCTGGTCATGCCGAGCTTGTTGCCGCACTCGCGGGTCATGATGCCGTGGTTGGCGACCAGGTAGTCGCGCAACGCCACGCCGGACCACTCGTTCGGCAGCTTGACCAGGAAGAAGTTGCCCTGCGAGGGGAACACCGTCATGCCCTGGACACGCTGGAGCTCACGGCCCATCGAGCGGCGGTCCCGGCTGAGCAGGCGCAGGCTCTCCTCGTACTCCATCTCGTGTTCTTGAATCATGTGAACGACCTTCTCCGCGAGGGAGTTGAGGTTCCACTTCGGCAGCATCCTCGCGATCTTTCCGGAGATCGCCGGGTTGGCCAGCATGTAGCCGAAGCGGATGCCGTGCAGGCCGAAGTTCTTGCCGAGGCTCTTGAGCACCACCGCGTTGGGGCGGATCACCGCGTCCGGGCCGACCGAGGGGTAGCGCTCGGCGTCGGAGAAATCGATGAACGACTCGTCGACGACGACCAGGTCCAGGTCGCTGAGCGCGTCCATGAAGCGGATCACGTCGCGCCGCGGGATGTAGTGGCCGTCCGGGTTGTTCACGTTGCAGACCACCGCGACCCGGGACTTGCGCTCGCGGATGAACTCGACGTACTCCTCCAGATCGAGGCGGAAGCCGTCGCGTTCCTGCAGCGGGAACATGTCGACCCGCTTGCCGGTCTCCATCGGCTGGTCGGTCCACCGGCCGAAGGTGGGGATCGGGATCGCCACGCTCTCCTTGATCAGCAGATGGTCGATCCAGGTGATCAGCTCGGTCGAGCCGTTCGCCATGGCCACCGTCTGCGGGTGCAGGCCGAGCACGCCGGCCAGTTTCTTGGTGATGGCGGCCGAGTCGCTCGGGTAGTACTTGAGGATGCTCTTCAGATCCCGGCTGAGCTCGTCGAACATCTCCGGGGTGGGGAAGTACGGGTTGCACGGGATGCAGAAGTCGACGATCTCCACACCCTCGCCGGCGGCCCGTGTCACGTCGAAGTACGACGCGCTGTGCGAGCCCTTGTGCAGCATCGACGTATCGATTCCGGTCCGTGCCACGGTTGTCCTCCCGAACCCCTCGGTGATGGTGCCGCCACCGGGTACGAGAGCCCCACGCGGATCGTTCACAAAATCGTCGATGTGCGGGGAGGTTTAAGCCGCAGGAAAGGAAACCGTCCCCCGCCACCGATGATCAACTTGCTCGTTCTCCCACCAGTGGCTGTCGTGACAGGGATGGTGGAGATGCGCGGTTTGATCAGGGTGGGCCTGGCCGGAGTCGTGGTGTTCGGGGCGGTGATGACCGCGAGCCCGGCGCACGCCACGCCCGGGCACGGGGTGACCGCCGAGGTGGTCTGGCAGTGGACCGTGAAGGACACCGACTACGTGCTGCGCGAGATCACCATCCGGCCGGGCGGGACCACCGGCTGGCACCGGCATCCCGGCCTGGTCTTCGCCAACGTACGCGCCGGCACGCTCACCCACCGGATGTCCGACTGTGCCACGGTACGCCGGTACCGGACCGGCGAGAGCCTCATGGAGGCGCCCGAGGAGCCACGCGCCCATCTCGGTGAGAACCGCGGCAGCGAGCCGGTGGTGCTGGACGTCGTCTACGCCTCGCCGAAGGGCGTGCCGCTCTCCGCCGACGCCCCGGATCCCGGCTGCTGACCGGGCGAGCGCGGACCACCCGGATCCGGGTGATGATCGTCAGCGCCGGCCCCGTCGCCGCCGGACCTGCCGCCGGGCCTGCCGCCGGGCCGCCCGGTCGCCGCGGGGCCGCAGCTGCCGCGGTGGCGGGTTCTCCAGGTGACGGGTCCGCCGGTCGTGCCACCAGAACGCCAGAAGCCCGGCCAGCAGGAAGCCTCCCGCGCCGGTCAGGTCCCCGGGCAGGTCGTCCCAGTCCTGCAGGGCCATGCCGGGCGAGGCGACCATCGACGGGTCCCGCTCGTACACCTGGATGGGGACCCAGTCGTTGCGCTTCGGATGGCCGGCGAGCCGGGTGGTCCACGGGGTGATCAGCTCGCCCTCGTGGTGGAAGGCGACGATCCAGGCGGGCCCGTCCGCATGCTGTTCGACATGGTCGACGCGGGCTCGGGTGTGGACCGAGTTGTACTTGAAGTCGATCTCGCGGACCCCGTCCGCGCCGGTCGCGATCAGGAGGGAGAGCGCCACGATGACGAAGACGCTTCCGACCGCGGGTATCCGCCAGCCGTCGCTCATCCGATCATCGTGGCATTCACGCGCATCCCTCCGGCCGTCCCGCGCCGGTGTCTGGACCACCCGGGGTTCTTAGGTTAGGTTCACCTAACTATGGCGACGTTCCAGCTCCGCAAACCGGTCGACCCGCACGTCCTGCTGCTCGAGGTGACCAAGACCGAGCGGATCTCGCCGAACATGGTCCGGGTGACGCTCGGCGGCGACGGCCTCGAACGGTTCACGCCGCTCGGCTTCGACCAGTGGTTCCGGCTGTTCCTGCCGCGCCCCGGGCAGGACACGCTCAAGCTACCCACCCGCACCTCCGGTCTGTGGTATGCGCAGTACCTCGCCACCGCCCGGCCCAAGCGGCCGTTCGTGCGCAACTACACGGTCCGGGCGTACCGGCCGGACGGGCTCGACATCGACTTCGTGGTGCACGCCGACGACGACGGGCACAGCGGCCCGGCCAGCGCGTTCGCCCTCTCCGCCGACCCGGGCGACCAGGCCGGGCTGCTCGACCAGGGGGTCGGCTACCACCCGCGGCACGACCACGACTGGACGCTGCTGGTCGCCGACGAGACCGGGCTGCCCGCGGTCGCCGGCGTGCTGTCGTCACTGCCGGAGGACGCCAAGGGCGTGGCCGTCGTCGAGCTGCCGTCGATCCAGGACCGGCAGGACTTCCGGGTGCCGCCCGGGGTCACCCTGCACTGGGTGGCCCGCGACGGTGCCCCGGACGTGCCGGGACGGCTGGCGTTGCGGACCCTGCGCGCGGCGGAGCTGCCGGCCGGGCCGGTGTACGCGTACCTGGTCGGCGAGTCCGGGCTGGTCACCGGCGGGCGGCGGCATCTCGTCGAGGACCGGGGCGTGCCGAAGAGCGTGATCGACTTCATCGGATACTGGCGGCACGGTCACGCCGCGCCCGGCTGACCCGTGTTCCGGAAGGGACGGCCACGCCGCAGCCCGGCCATCTCTTCCGGGACACCGGCGGGGTCCCCTCAACGGGGCAGTGTCACGGTGAACCGGGTGCCGCCTCCGGGCCCCGGCTCGGCGACGATCGTGCCGGCGTGGGCGGCGACGATCGCCTTGGTGACCGCCAGGCCCAGCCCGGTTCCCTTGATCTTGTGATCGATCGCGGTGCTCGCCCGGAAGAAGCGGGTGAACAGCTTCGGATACTGCTCGGGCGGGATGCCGATGCCGGTGTCGGTGACCGCCACCGTCACGGTGTCGGCGTTCGCCCGGGCGGTGACCGTGACCGTGCCGCCCACCGGCGTGTACTTGATCGCGTTGGAGAGCAGGTTGTCCAGCACCTGCCGCAGCCGGGCGGCGTCCCCGGCGACCATCGGCAGCACGTCGATCTCGGTGATCAGGTCCACCCGGGCGGTCAGCCGGTGCTCCTCGACGGTCTGGCGCAGCAGCCGGTCCAGGCGCAGCGGCCGTGAGTCCAGCGCGTCCGGCCCGCTCTCGAACCGGGCCAGGTCCAGCAGGTCCTCGACCAGGTGCAGCAGGTGGGCGCTGGTCCGTCCGATGGCGGCCAGTTCGGGGCGCCCGGCGAACTCGGGCTCCTCCCGCAGCGAGTCGGTGTAGGCCGCGATGATCGCGATCGGGTTGCGCATCTCGTGGCTGACCACGGCGACCAGTTCGTCCTTCATCCGGTCCAGCTCCCGCAGACGGCGCACCTGCTCGCGCTCCCGGGCCAGCAGGGCCTCCCGCTGATCGGCCAGCTCCCGGCGTTCGGTGACGTTGGTGCTGATCCCGTCGACGTAGAGGCGGCCGTCCTCGTGCCGGGTGACGCCACGGGTCCACACCCAGCGGGTCCGCCCGTCGTACCCGATGACCCGGCACTCGAACTCGGCCGGCCGGCCGGAACCGATCCGCTCGTGGAAGGCCAGGAACGTCGGCAGATCGTCCGGGTGCATCCGCTCGGCGAGCGTGCGGCTCATGTCCGAGTCGGTCGGCAGGACGCCGCCGAAGACGCCGGTCGCCCCGGGGCTGGAGTAGACCGACCGCACCGTGCCGTCCGGCATCACCTCGACCGTCCAGAAACAGTCGTCGACCTGCTCGATCACCCGGTTGAAGTCGCGTCGCGCGGTGGCCAGCGCCAGGGTCAGGTCCTCGGCCCGGCGGCGTTCCACGAACCGGCCGATCTGGGCCGCGATGTCCCGCAGCATGGTGAGGATGTCGTCGTCGCGGGTGACCGCGGTGTCGGTGAAGAACGTCAGCACCCCGGCCACCCGGGCGCCGTTGTGCACCGGCATGCCGATCGCGGCGCGCAGCCCCAGCCGGTGGCCGAACGGCAGCCGGCCCGGATCGGCGAGGCCGCCCCGCAGGTCGTTGCTCCAGATGTCGGCGCCGGTGGCCCACACCGCGCCGGGCACCCCCTGTCCGGCGCTGAACGCCAGCGGGCTGTCGCCGGTGAACCCGGTCAGGTCGAACCCGGGCCGCGCCCACGAGCCGGCCCGGACGATGCGGCGCCGATCGTCGTCCACCTCCCAGTACTCGGCGCAGGCCCAGTCCAGTTCGACGGCGATCGCGGTGGCCGCGGCCATCGCGGAGTCCCGGGCCGAGACCGCCTCGGACAGCGCCCGGGCCACCGCGTACCGGCAGCGGCGCAGCAGATCGGCCCGGTACGCGTCGGTGATCTCGTGCATCGCCACCACGGCGCCGAGGCGGCGGCCGTCGGGTGTGTCGATCGGCCGGGCATTCGCCAGGAAACGGCGCGCCGGCCGGCCGGGCGCGACCACCACCACCTCCTCGTGCTGCACGGTCTCACCCGCGTAGGCGCGGGCCAGGGGCGCCTCGTCCGGCTCCATCGGGGTACGCCCGTCGGCCCGGCGCAGATGGTGGGTCCCCACCCGGGAATCCGCGCCGACCGGTTGCCGCCCGATGCCGTGGATCTCCCGCATCGCCGGGTTGAACTGGGCCAGCCGCCCCTCGCCGTCGCACGCCGCCACACCGGTGTCCAGGCTGTTCAGCAGCGCCTGGAGGAAGGCCCGCTCCCGCCGCAGCTCGGTGCGGGCGGCGGCCCGGTCGGTGATGTCGTGCAGGAAGGCGTGGAAGGCCGGTTCGCCCCGCTCGAACCGCGCCTGGAGGGTCATCTCGACCGGGAACTCCCGGCCGTCCCGGTCGACCGCGTACAGCTCGAGCCGGCGCCCGGCCAGGTCCGACACCCCGGATCGGCGGACCCGGGCCAGCCCCTCGTCGTGCGCGGCGCGCAGGCGTGGCGGGATCATCAGTTCCCCGGCCGGGCAGCCGATCGCCTCCGCGGCGGTCCAGCCGAACAGACGTTCGGCGGCGATGTTCCAGGCCGTGATCACGCCTTCGGCGTTCATCGACACGAAGGCGTCGTGCGCGTTGTCCAGCACCGCCCGCAACCGGGTCGCGGTATGCACCGCCTCGTCCCGTTCGGCGCGGAGGGCGGCGATCTCCCGGTTGAGCGAGTCCACGCCCGCCGGGCCGTGGGTCCGGCCCGGCGTGGCGATCAGCTCGTTGTCACGCCCCATCATCGAAACCGTTCGGCAACCAGGAGCCACCGCTGAGGGCGATGGGGATCGGACGTGACGGCGATCTCATTGCATCGGGAATTATCGATTCCTTGGGGAGGTTGAGCGGGTCACGAGAGGCCGACAGGACCTCGCGGAAAGCGAAAGAAGTGATCAAAATGGGTCAGCAGAAGGTCATCGCGGTCGTCGGCGCCACCGGTGCGCAGGGCAGCGGTCTGGTCAAGGCGATCCTGGCCGACCCCGACGGCGGGTACGCGGTCCGCGCGCTCACCCGGGATACCACCTCACCCCGCGCGCAGGAGCTGGTGAAGCTCGGCGCCGAGGTGGTCCAAGCGGACAACTATGACGAAGAGAGCCTGGTCCGGGCGTTCACCGGGGCGTACGGCGCCTACCTGGTGACCGACTTCTGGGCGCACATGTCCGCCGACAAGGAGCTCGAGGAGGCCGCCAACCTGGCGAACGCCGCGAAGCGGGCGGGCCTGGCGCACGTGATCTGGTCGACGCTGGAGGACACCCGCGACCACATCCCGGTCCACGACGACCGGATGCCCACACTCCAGGGCAGGTACAAGGTCCCGCACTTCGACGCCAAGGCGGAGGCCGACGAGCTGTTCCGTGCGGCCGGGGTGCCGACCACCTTCCTGCGCACCACCTTCTACTGGGAGAACCTGGCCAACGGCTGGGGCGCCACCCGCGACGCCGACGGGGTGCTCACCCTGAGCCTGCCGATGGGCGAGTCCAAGCTGGCCGGCATCGCGGTCCAGGACATCGGCAAGACCGCTTACGCGATCTTCAAGGCCGGATCCGGGTACGCGGGACGCACCGTGCACATCGCGGGCGAGCATCTGACCGGCGAGCAGATCGCGGCCGGCCTGTCCCGGGCCGTCGGGGAGCGGGTCGTCTACCGGCCGCTCACCCACGACGCCTACCGTGACCTCGGGTTCCCGGGTGCCGACGAGGCGGGCAACATGCTCCAGTACTACACCGAGTTCGAGGACTATTTCACCGGTGTCCGCGACCTCGACGAGGTCCGCCGGCTCAATCCGGAGCTGCAGACCTTCGACCGGTGGCTGGCCGCGAACGGCCACACCATCCCGACGGCCTGACCCTCGGCCGAACCGCGCCCCGCCCCGCCCCGTCGCGGGGCGCGGCGGCCGCCGAATACACCTAGCCTCCTAGGATGATCTGGAGGGGCGGTAGGATGCGACTCCGTGACCGAGCAGATCTCCATCGCCCGTCCGGCCGACCGTCCGCGGATCGTCCGGTCCCTGGTGGCGGCGTTCCCGCAGGACCCGGTTCTGCGGTTCCTCTTTCCCGACCCGGAGGCCTATCCGGCGCAGGCCGCCGCCTTCTTCGGCTACCTCTTCGACAAGCGGGTCCGCAAGGAGACGATCTGGACGATCGGCGGCGGGGCGTCGGTCGCGATCTGGGAACCGCCCTCCGGCGGCGACACCCCGGCCGGGGAGATCGACCTGCCGTCCGGCGCGCTGGCACGGATGAAGGAGTACGACGAGGCGGTCCACGCCGCGCTCCCGGACGGGCCGTTCTGGTATCTGGGCGTCCTCGGCACCGACCCGGCGAGCGCGGGCCGTCGCTGGGGCCGGGCGGTGATGGCCGCCGGGCTGCGCCGGGCCGCCGAGGACGGCCTCCCGGCCGTCCTGGAAACGAGCAGACCCGCCAGCGTGGACCTCTACCGCCGTGCGGGCTGGCGGGTGCTCCGCGAGTTCAGCACACCCCTGCCGACCTGGGTGCTGACGCGGTGACGGCCGGAGCCGTCCGGGCACCCTCGCGCTAGCCGCCATCCAAGACCCAGCGTGTGGGGTTGGGGTGTGATTCGGGCCCGAATCCCACACGCCGGGGCCGCCGGTGGGTGGGTTCGTTCTCGGGCGTGGCGTCTTCCAGGAGCCAGCGTGTGGGGTTGGGGTGCGATTCGAGCCCGGACCCCACACGCTGGATTGAGGGTGCGCCTTCGGGTGCGGGCTCGTCAGGTCCGGGGCGACGCCCTGGACCTGGGTGACGTCGGTGCCTGGTCGCCGTGATGGTCAGGCGCTTGTCGGTGCGGCCCCGTGCGGTGGGTGGCGGTGAGCCAGATGCCGAGGATCAGCAGGAGTTCGCCGACGTTGCCGATCCAGAAGGCGGTGACCGCGGCGGCCGCCGCCGCGAACATGGCGATCGCGCCGGTCAGCAGCCAGGGCCGCCGGGAGTACGCCAGGAGGGCGGCGCCGATGGCGATCAGGATGACGATGGTGGCCACGGCCGGGATCGGCGGACCGTGGGCGGCGGCGTTGGTGTAGCGGAGGGTGCCGGCGTAGCGGGTGGGCTCCAGGTCGAGGGCGACGATGTCGATCCGGATGCCGACCGCGATGAGCGCGATCGTCACGGCGCCGAAGACGGCGGGAGTGGCGCGGCCGGTGAAGAAGCGGACGCCGTGGCGGCGGGCCAGGCCGACCCCCACCATGATCAGCAGTGGGACCAGGACGCCGTGCGCCGCGTAGCGGGGGAACGACAGGGTCTCCAGGGTGGCGCCCTCGCCGACCGTGGCGCCGATCGCGATCACCGTGTTGTCCCAGATCAGGCCGATCAGGACCAGGATCAGGAGGGTGAGCGCCCAGTCCGGCCGGCGGCGGCGCAGGGCGATCACCATGCCGAGCAGGACCGTCTCCGCCGTTGTGATCAGGCCGAAGAGCGCGCTGAGCATACGTGGCCCCGTTTCGTTGAGGGAAACGCCGTTCCGTCAACGTAGACGCCGCGCCGCACGGAGGCAAGGCCGGTTGATGATCATAAATGCGGGGCGCCGTGGAATCCTCTCGGTCCTGTCCTCGGTGATGGCGGCCGGACCGGGCGTCTCAAGCGGTTCATCACTGTGGGTCGATGCGATCACGGCCGTACTGCTCGAGTTCGGCCCGTTCCTCAGGCGTCATCTCCTGGTACCTGTTCCAGAACGTCGCGATGTCAGCGCCGATCTGTTCGCCGTACACACTGCTTGCGGCCATCTGGCGAAGTGAGGCGCCGTCGAGCACGTCGCGAGCCATCTCGCGCACCCTGTCATTCTGATGATCGAGGAGTGACCTGAGGAGCATCCTGATCTCGGCGGCCAGGCGGACGTTGCCGTGCGCGATGTCGAGGATCTCGTCAGACATGGGCGCCTGCTCCGGCCAGCGGGTGATCGTAGCCGGCTCCGCCGCCGAGAGCGGAGAGTCCGACCTCGTCCAGGTCGCTGAGTGTGCTGTCCAGCAGCGCCCGGAACCCTTTCACCGCCGAGTCCGCGTAGGCGAGGTACTTCGTGACCTGCGCCCACATCGCGAGCATGCCGGCCGCCTCTGCGGCTGCGACTCCATATCCCACCACCGCTCCACCGCCCGTCCATGCGGTGGCCGTTCCTGCGGCGGCCGCGACGCCGGCGATGAGGGCGGCATCGCAGATGCCCTTGATCAGGCCGCCGATGGCGTCGCCGGCCTCCCAGACGGCATCGGCCATGATCCGGTACTCCTCACCCATCTTCGCCAGCGGCGCCCGCATTCGATCGACAGACGTCGCGAGGTCGGTGAAGTATCGGTAAGCGGCCTCACCGGCATTCCCGTTCCAGCGGCCGCCGTGAAGCTCGGTCGCTCCAGCCTGGATGTTGTAGGCGAGATCGTGGACGGCGGCCGACGCATTGGTCAGCACCGGCTGCATCTGGGCGAAGACCTCCCAGTCGCCGAAGATCTTGTTCTGCACTTCCTGGACCGGATCGAAACCGAGGATGATGTCGAACCCCTTCATCATCCAGGCGGTAGGGCTGATGTAGTCCATCCAGGCCAGCTTGTTCACCGGTCCCTCCGGCTCGAGGTCCGGCTTGTCGAGGTGCTGTTCGGGGAACCTGGAATCGTTGAAGGGAACCGGCGGGCAGACGGCGATCTCGTGCTCGATGGCAGTCGGGCACCACTCGCCACTGGCAGGCAGGGCGCGGTCGAGCTCGATCGCCGCCTCGAGATCCGTATTCCGGTAGTACTCCGCCGCTGCGCGCAACTCGGGAATCGCACTGTCCAGCACCGACGTCACTCGGCCGAAAGCGTTTCGGATCACCTCGACGGCGTGCTTGTTCCCCTCGTCGGCGACCCCGTAGATCTCCCCGCCGGTGCCGTCCTCGGCGTTCTTGACGATGTAGTCACCGATGGCCCGGGAATCATCACGTGCCCGCCCCAGCTGATCGGCGTAGGAGACCAGCGCCTGCGGCTCCACCCGCACATCGCTCATGAGCCGCTCCCCGCGACGAGTGCCAATCCTCCCAGCCCGAGAGCAGTGAAGACGACCGCCGCCAGCAGGAGCCAGAGGTTCAACCGCGGGCGCGGCCGGGTGAGATAGACCCCCACCGCGCAGACGCCGCCCACCACGTTCGACAGAGACGGCAGAAGTCTCGCGCCGTCGGCCTGACCGCGGGAGATGGACACCACCGCCACGATCCCGAGGAAGACGCAGAGGGTGGCGATGGTCGACCGTACGTTCCAGTAGGCGACGCGCTGGAGTCTTTCCACCGACTCCTGATATCTCGCCGCCGCTGCCTGCCGCTCCTCAGGCGTGCCACGCCTCTTCCGACCGCTGTTCCGTGCCATGACCAGAGACCGTAGCGATGGATGAGTCTGACCGCTGTCCCCGCAGCGTGGCCGGCATGAGCCGCGAACCCGCGATTCCCGCATCGGCTACATGTCCGCCGCGGTTCACTCGCCGTTCCCATCAACTTCACAGCATCCATCGAGGTTGCTCTGTCGTTGCTCGCCGTAGATAGCAGGCATGAATCGACTGCTCGGTGACGATCACGCCGGTCACGCCCTGCGGGCTCCCAGCAGGCTGCACTCGTTCAACCGGTACGAGATCAAGTATCTGGTGCCGGGTGAACGGCTACCCGCGCTGCGGGCGGAGATCGCCGGCCGGATGGACTCCGACAGCCACGGCGCAGACGGCGGGTACGGGGTGTGGAGCACCTACTACGACACCCGTGACCTGCGTTTCTACTGGGAGAAGATCGAGGGCCTGAAATTCCGGCGCAAACTGCGGGTGCGGCACTACGGCGATCGTACGAACGTCGGCGACGACACGACGGTGCACGTCGAGATCAAGCAGCGGGTCAACCGGGTCACTCAGAAACGGCGGGTGGCCATGCCCTACCGGCTGGCCCGTGACCTGTGCGACGGGCGGCGGATGGTCGAGCACGATCCGCCGCAGACCGCGTTCCTCGAAGAGGTGCTCGAGCTGGTCTCGATGCTGGACCTGCGGCCGGTCGCGATGACCGGCTACCAGCGGGAGGCGTTCGTCGGCCGGGACGCCGACGTGGGCCTGCGCGTCACCGTCGACTCCCGGGTCCGCGGCCGGGACCGCGACTTCGACTTCGCGGCGGACGCGGAGAACCGGCTGATCGTCCCGGCCCGGCTGTCGGTGGTCGAGTTCAAGGCCAACGAGCGGGTGCCGTACTGGCTCACCGATCTGGCCGCCCGGCTGAACATGTCGGTGGTCCGGGTGTCCAAGTACTGCCAGAGCGTCGAGGCGTTCGGTCGCGCCCCACGGTCGATCTTCCATGTTCTTGAAGACAAACAATGCCCCGAATCCGAAATCGTCGAGGTCTGACCCATGCCTTTCAAAGTACAGGATCTGTCCGGCACGTTCAGCGTCGGCGACATCGCGATCGCGCTGTCGCTGTCGTTCCTGCTCAGCGCGTTCATCGCCTGGGTCTACCGGTTCACCCACCGCAACGTGTCCTACTCCCAGTCGTACGTGCAGACGCTGGTGATCCTCGGCATGCTCATCGCGCTGATCATGCTGGTCGTGGGTTCCAACATCGCGCGGGCGTTCGCGCTGGTCGGCGCCCTGTCGGTGGTCCGGTTCCGCAACGCCATCAAGGAGACCCGCGACGTCGGGTTCATCTTCCTGGTGATGGGTGTCGGCATGGCCGCCGGCACCCGGTTCTACACGCTGGCCGTGGTGGCCGCGATCAGCATCAGCCTGATCATCCTGGTGATGTACCGGTTCAACTGGTTCGCCGCCAACGTGCAGCGGCAGGTGGTCAAGGTGCAGGTGCCGCCGGACGGCAACCACACACAGCACATCCAGGACGTGCTGATCACCCTGACCAGCGAGTTCGAGCTGGTCAGCATCGAGTCGATCCGCGGCGGCGCGCTCACCGAGCTGATGTACACGGTCCGGTTGAAGAAGGGCGCCGAGCCCGGCGAGCTGATCACGAAGCTCGGCGAGCGGACCGGCGGGCAGCGGGTCACCGTGCTGACCGGGTACGACCAGACGGACCTGTGATGCTGCCCCGGCGGATCGCCCACCGGATTCCGGTACGGGTCAGGCACTACTGGAAGCTGCTGGCGACCTGCGCTGTCGTGCTGACGGCGTTCGCCGTGGTGTTCAGCACCGTCCGGGTCGCCCCGCTGGTCACCAGTCCCGGCGCCGGCGACGGTGACGAGGTGACGGTGGACATCGCCGGCGCCGTCGACCTGTTCGACGCGGGAGTCGCGCACAGCATCACGCTCACCTACCGCGAGGAGGCGTACCAGGAGCTGTTGGACTCGTTCTGGGAGGAGGGGGAGAAGGCGTACCTGGAAGCGGACCTGACCATCGACGGGACGGCTGTCCCGAGCGTCGGGATCCGGCTCAAGGGCAACTCCACCCTCCAGGGCCTGACCCGCGACGGCCAGTCCCGGCAGGGCGGCTTCGGCGGACGCGGCGCGGCCCCTCAAGGCGGCGCGGCCCCTCAAGGCGGCGCGGCCCCTCAAGGCGGCGCGGCCCCTCAAGGCGGCGATGCCTCTCAGGGTGGCGGCTTCCGTATGGGAGGAGGCGGCATGCGGACGTCGCTCAAGGCCGAGGAGCCGGAGAACCTGCCCTGGCTGATCCGCTTCGACGAGTTCGTCGAGGGACGCCGCTACCAGGGGCACCGGGAGATCGCGATCCGGGTCGGCGGCATGGGCGGCGGGGCCGCGGTCCTCAACGAGGCCGTGGCACTCGACGTGCTGGCCGCGGCCGGCGAGATCAGCCAGCGGTACGCGTACGCCGGTTTCACCGTCAACGGCCGGCCCACCACGGCCCGGCTCGTCGTCGAGCACCCGGACGAGAACTTCGCGGCGGCGATCGGCGGTGACGGGGTGCTCTACAAGAGCCTGTCGACCAGCCGGTTCACCGACCAGGGCGACGACCCCACGGCGTACGCCGACGACTTCAAGCAGATCAACCGGAAGGGCAGCCAGGACCTGCAGCCGGTCATCGACCTGATCCGGTGGGTGAACAGCGCCGATGACGCCGAGTTCGCCGAGCACCTGGACGAGCACGTCGACGTCGAGTCGTTAGCCCGCTACGCCGCCGTCCAGAACCTGCTGGTCAACTTCGACGACATGGCCGGGCCGGGCCGCAACTACTACCTCTGGTACGACCTGGACACCGAACGGTTCTCGGTGGTCGGCTGGGACTACAACCTGGCCCTGTCCGGCTCCGCCACCCAGGACCCGTCCGAGTCGGTGAGCATGGGCGGCGGCGGGATGCGCGGCGGCGGGGACTTCCCGCCTCCCGAAGGCATGGAGATGCCACAGGGCGGCCGTGGCGGCCTCATGTCCGGGCACAAGCTCAAGGAGCGGTTCCTGGCGGCCGCCGCCTACCAGGACACCTATCGGACGGCGTACAAGAAGCTGTTCAACGAGATCTACGGCAACGCGGCGGCGCTCAACGCCGTCGACACGATCACGAAGGTGGCCGGCGCCGTGGACGGGGCGAACGCGGAATCCATCGCGAGCGAGGCGGAGAATCTGCGCACGTTCCTGCGGGAACGCACCCGGTTCCTGATCACCGACGAGATCATCACCGGCTGACGCAAGCGCCCGGCCTCACCGGGCAGGCCGGGCGCGCTCAGCCCGTACCGGAGAACGGGTTCGATCCGGAAGGGTTCGTCCAGGCCGGGCAGACGGCGGCCGACTCGGGCGGACCATTCCGGCGCTCTCGCCACGGTGAAGGAGGCCCGCTGGTGGCGGGCCGTTCCGCGGCCCGCCGCCCGGCATTAACCGTCCTGCCTCCCAGCGCTCCTAGCGTCGGCTCGAATACGCCCGGCCCCCTGCGTAAGCGAGTCGACATGCCTGCTGAACCGGATGTCAGCGTCGTCATCCCCACCTGTGGACGGCCGCTGCTCGCCACCCGGGCGGTCCACGGCGCCCTCGGCCAGACCCACGAGAACCTGGAGGTCGTCGTCGTGGTGGACGGCCCCGACGAGGCCACCACCGGCGCCCTCGCCGCGATCGGCGACCCCCGGCTGCGGGTGGTGGTCGTGCCGGAACGGCGCCGCGCCCCGAACGCCCGCAACGTCGGCGCCGCGGAGGCCCGCGGCCGCTGGACCGCACTGCTCGACGACGACGACGAATGGCTGCCCGACAAGATCGAGGTGCAGCTCGCACTGGCCGCCGGCTCGGCCGCCCGCTATCCGGTGGTCGCCAGCAGGCTGATCAACCGCACCCCGCGCGCCGACTCGGTCATGCCCCGCCGCCTGCCCGCCCCCGGCGAACCGCTCAGCGAATACTTCTGCGTCCGGCGCGGCCTCTTCTACGGTGACGGGTTCATCCAGACGTCGACCATCATGGCGCCCACCGAACTGCTGCGCCGGGTGCCGTTCACCGTCGGGCTGCGCCGCCAGCAGGAACTCGACTGGGCGCTGCGGGCCGTCCGCGAGGACGGTGTGGAGCTTCTCTACGCCGAACAGCCGCTCGTGCTCTGGCACCAGGACGAGGACCGCGACCGGATCAGCCTGCACCACCCGTACGAGCAGCAGCTCGCCTGGCTGCGCGGCAACCGCCACCTGTTCACGCCCCGGGCGTACGCCGCCTTCACGCTCAGCGTGATCAGCTCGATGGCCGCGCCGACGCGCGACGGCCGGCACTTCCGCGACCTGCTCGCCGAAGCCCGCCGGCACGGCCGCCCCCGGCCCCTCGACTACCTCACCCACCTGCAGATCTGGGCGCTGCCGCCGAGCCTGCGCCACCGGCTGCGCGACCTCGTCGTCGGCCACCGCGACCCCGCCCCCGCCCCGGCCGCCGCCGAGCCCGTCGATGCCGGCCGATAGCCGCCGGGTCGCCGTCTGGCGCAGCGCCATGCTCCCGGGCTCGGAGACGTTCATCCGGGCCCAGGGCGACGCGCTCACCCGCTGGACGCCCACCTACGTCGGCGCCACCCGGGCCGGATCCGCGCTGTCCCGCCCGGACGACGTGATCACCTTCCCGGACGGCGGCCACGACTTCCTGCGGCTGCGGCTCACCGGCGCCTCGCCGCGGCTGCGCACCGTCCTGGCCGGGGTACGCCCCGACCTGGTGCACGCCCACTTCGGCGGCGACGGCTGGCTGGTCAGCCACAGCGCCCGGCGGCTCGGAGTGCCGCTCGTGGTCACCGTCCACGGCCACGACGTCACCCGCCAGCCGCTGGCCCCCGGACTGCACGGCCTGCGCTACCGGCGCAACCTGCGGACCGTCTTCGACCGCGCCGCCCTGATCATCGCCGTCTCCGGCGTGATCCGCGCCCGCGCCGAGGCGTGCGGCGCCGACCCCGCCAAGACCCGCGTCCACCACACCGGCGTACCGGTCCCACCGGCCCCGCCGATCGTCGGAAAACGCTGGGACGTCGCCTTCGTCGGCCGGTTCGTCGCCAAGAAGGGCGTCGACGACCTGCTCACCGCCCTCGCCGGGCTCACCGCGCCACGCCCGCGCGCCCTGCTCATCGGCGACGGCCCGCTGCTGCCCGAGATGCGCGCCCACGCCGAACGACTCGGCGTCGACGCCACCTTCGTGGGCGCGCAGCCGCCCGCATCGGTCCAACAGCACCTCGCCGAGGCCCGGATGCTGGCCGCGCCCTCCAAGACCGCGCCCGACGGCGACACCGAAGGCCTGCCCACCACCATCCTGGAAGCCGGCGCGCTCGGCCTGCCCGTGGTCGCGACCCGGCACAGCGGCATCCCCGAGGCGATCATCGACGGCCAGACCGGCCTGCTCGTCCCGGAAGCCGACCCGGCATCGCTCGGCGCCGCCCTGGCCCGCCTGCTCGGCGACGCCGGTCTGCGCCGCCGCCTCGGCAGCCGGGCCCGCGCGCACGTCGCCGCCCACTTCGACCTGAACACGCAGACGGCAGCCCTCGAAGACCTGTACGACGAGGCCGTGCGCACATCACTCTCACTGCCGGGTCGTCGCTGAAACCCGGCAGCGTACGGCCTGCGCGGCGCCGCCGCCGACCCGTTCAGTCGTCCGTAAGGCGGGAACCCCGGCCGTTCACGACTCCGATGGGTAACCTGCAAATCGGACAGCGGGGCTGCGCTGACCAAGTCGCTGACCTGGGCCGGACATCGGCGATCATGCATTCCGCCCAGCCGGTTTGGTCGTTTACCAACGGAGTCGTTCACGGCCGGGACCGTTGGCGCCGCGGGACGAGTGTTCGGTTTCCCGCCAGGCGTCGTACTCACTCTTGCGCATGATCACCAGCGGCTCGTGCCCGCTTCGGGTGACGACGAGATCCTCGGCATCGTTCTCGACGGCGTCGAACACGTTGGCGAGGTTGGCGCGCAGGTAGGACGCTGTTACGACCTTCATTGCCCCTCCCGGAGTCTGTCCGCATACCGTAAGGCCTCAACATCGTCCTGAGCCTCGGGTACACCCGTTCAAGTGATCGAGCGCAGCCGGGTGAGGACCGTGCGAGCCAGCCGCCTGCCGCCGCGCACGCCACCCAGGACGGCCGTCGCGGCGCGGCCCGGCGTGGTGGCCCGCAGCACCGCGATGACACGGTGGGCGCGGGAGAGCTCGGCACGCATGGTCACGGCGCTCCGCTCGTACCACTCGATCTGTGCCCTGGCCTCGGCGAGCTCGCGCGCCAGACGGTCGTGCGCCGCGCTCAGCTCGCGGAAGGTCCCCGGGCCCGGACGGGCCGCCGGGTCCGGGCCGATCTCGACGCCGGCCATCGCCGCCAGCAGCTCGGCGGACCCCTCCGGCGGCCACCGGTGGGCCAGGCCCTCGTCGTGCAGGGCGGACGCGAACCGGCGCAGCGCCTCCGCCGGATCGGTGGGCGTGGCCAGCGGGCGCAGCGTGCCGTCCCCGGTCAGCAGGATCGCGTCGGCGGTGACGGCCGCCGCGGCACCGGACTGCCAGGCGGCCAGCAGGGCGCGCATCCGCGGCAGGTCCCCGGCGCGGGCCGCGCTCAGCAGCACGTCGTGCAGGCAGCGTCCGGCCGGCGCCGGCTCGGCCGTGTCACCGAGCGTCCAGCCGTGCGGCGTCCGGCGCAGCGAGACGAGGTCGCCGCCGGCGGGGGCCAGGACGGCCTCAGGCAGCGAGACGGGATCGCCGCCGGCCGGGGCCAGGACGGCCTCGGGCAGCGAGACGGGATCGCCGCCGGCCGGGGCCGGGACGGCCTCGGGCAGCGAGACGAGGTCGCCGCCGGCGGGGGCCGGGACGGCGCCGGGTGGCGGCGGGTGATTTTGGCCGGGCAGCGCGGCCGCCACGAGCCAGGCCGGGGCCAGCGCCGCGACGAGGCCGTGCCGCAGCAGATCGGCGGCGAGCGGCGCCGGGTCGGCCAGCAGCGGGCCGGGCGGGCGGCCCGCGCGGCGCAGCGCCGAGGTGAGCAGACCGTGCAGATCCGGGTCGGCGAGCGCGGCCTCACTCAGCAGCACGGCCGGGGCCTGCGGGGACGGATAGGCGGCGTACCCCTGAAGGAGGGTGAGACCCGCGGACGCCAGATGCTCGCGCAGCCCGGCGAGACCCACCGGCAGCGTCGGGTCGTCACCCGCCGGAGCGGCCCAGTCGGCGTCGCCCGGTTCCCGGGCGGCCGCGTAGAGCCGGTGCAGGCCCGCCGGGTTGGCGCAGCCCAGCAGCAGCCGCCCGCCCGGGCGCAGCACGGCGAGCAGCAGCGCGAGACCGGCCGCCCAGGTCAGATCGGGGGTCTCGGTCGAGCCGGTCCGGTCCAGGCCGTCCAGGGCGACAACCGTGTCGTACGCCGGAACCGCCGCCAGCTTCGACAGGCTCCCGCAGCGGATCTCGATCCCGGGCCGGCCGGCGTACCGGACGGCCAGCGCCTCCGCGTCCGGAACCCCGCGCACCAGCACGGTGACCTGCCGGGACCCGACCGCGTCGATCAGCTCCGGATGGTGCGGGCCGACGATCAGCGTGTGCCCGTGCGCCGACGCGGCCAGCAAGCGCAGCGCCTCGCCGCGGACGGGGGAGCGGTCGGTCCAGTGCGGCATCTCGCCGCCGAACAGAAAGGGGGTCACGCTGTCGTCTCCGCGTCGATGGGCCAGTGGAAGAGATGGCGCAGCTCGGCGGGGGAGAGCAGCCGCCCGGCGCCGAGCTCGTCGCCGGCGGCGGCCCGGGCCACGTCGAGGTCGACCTGCGCGCCGTGCAGCTCGGCCCACTGGCGGCGGATGCGGGGCCGGCCGCCGAACAGGTCACGTTCGTCGTGCAGCCGCATCGGGTCGCCGTAGACGGCCGGCTCGCAGCCGGCCAGGATGCCGTAGAAGATCGCGCTGCACAGCCGGTTCGACGCCACCCGGCGGTGCCGGCGCTGCTCGGCCAGCTGCCGGTCCAGGAAACCCGGGTCGAGGTCCTTCCACCAGCCGCCGCGGTAGCCGTGGCAGATCACCCGGAACCCGGCCCGCTCGTAGCGGCGGCGCACCCCGGCCGTCCGGTACTCCTGCCAGTACAGGCAGACGGTGACCGGGCCGGGTTCGGTGTCGCGGATCTCGCCGATCAGCCGGTCGTGGTCGCCCTGGACGTGCTGGCCCTCCCAGCCGTGGAACGGATACCAGATGGTGCCGTCCCGCCCGGTGTCCGGCGCGGGCGTCATCTCGACCAGGTACGCCCACGGGGCCCCGGTGACGTACACCTGGCGGCGCCCCATCGACCAGGCCCGCCGCCGGGTCCGTTCGCTCCACACGAACGAGGGGATGCCGGGCACGAACTCGTGATCCGGCGCCATGCCGTCGCCGATGTTCCAGCCGTGCTGCAGATACCCGCGGATGCGCGGCGGATCAGGCGACTGCGGCAACCCGCAGTAACGGGCCATGACCGCGGAGTGCCCGTAGTAGTGGTTCGCGTGGTGCACGTCCCATCCCAACCCGGGCAGGTGTGCACCACGCGAACAACAGGGGATCAGCCGGTGACGGAGACCAGTGCCTTGAGGTACGCCTGATAGCCGTCCGCGGTCGGGTGGAACGACTCGGACAGGTCGTCGCCGACCGCGTGGATCCACGGATCCTCGGTGCACGCCTCGTGCCCCTTGAACGCCTCGCGCACGTCGACGAAGGTGAAACCGTCCTGCGCGGTGACCCGGCCCTTGATCACCTCGACGAGGGCGTCCGCGCCTTCGTTCAGCGCCTTGCGGTGCGGACCGGTCAGCGACTCGCACGACACCCCGGGCGCGCCCGGGTCGGCGACCAGGTGCGGGTAGCCCAGCACGTACACCTTCGCGTACGGCGCCCGGCTACGGATCGCCTGGTAGAGCGTGTCCAGCCGGGCCGGCAGAGTGGCCTCGACCGTGGCGACCGCCTTGTCCACCGAAGCCTGGCAGGTGGCGCCGTCGCCGAACATGCACTGTTGCAGGGTGCTCGTCCAGCCGGCGTCGTTGCCACCGACCGTGAGCGTCACGAAGCCGGTGTGCTCGTCCAGCCTGGACAACTGCCTGAACTGGACGTCGTCGATGACGGCACCGCTGCAGGTGGCGTCGGTGACCGTGCTGAACGGGTTCGCCGCGCGGGCCTTCACCCACAGTTGCGGGTAACCGCCGTCCTTGCTCTGCTTGCACTCGGTGTCGCCGTAGTTGCCCGCGCCCAGGCCGGCCGCGTACGAGTCACCCAGCGCCACGTAGCCGAGGGCCACGACGGGTTTGGTGGCGCTCTCGTCCCCGCCGGAACAGGCCGAGGCGGCGACGCCCACCAGCAGAGCGACTCCACCGGCGACGGCCGCGGTCCAACGTCCCCTCAATGCGACTCCTTAAAGACGGATGATCCCCGCGATCATGCCTGATGACACTGGTGCGGCATACTTCGGAGCTGTGACGCAGCCCCGGGAACCACGTCTGGAGATCGAGTACTGCACCCAGTGCCGCTGGCTGATGCGGGCGGCCTGGACGGCGCAGGAACTGCTGACCACCTTCGTCACCGAACTGGGCGAGGTCGCCCTGGTGCCGGGCGTCGGCGGCGTCTTCGAGGTACGCCTGGGCTCCGAGACCCTGTGGTCCCGCAAGGCCGAGGGCGGCTTCCCCGAACTGCCGCACCTCAAGCGGCTCGTCCGGGACCGGATCGCCCCGGGCCGCGGCCTCGGCCACTCGGAAGGCCACCAAGCCGGATAACCGTCACAACCGGAGGACGAGACCGCTCGCGGTCCACCTGTTCCTGGCGGCCAGCCCGTGATCAACCGGTAACGGTAGATTCCAGCGGGTGACCGAAACGCAGGAGCGCCAGAGCACAGCCGACGCCCCGGCCGGTGGACGGCGAAACCGGGGAGTCGACTCGGTCGAAGCCCTCGCCGTGGTGCTGATCCTGCTCGTGATCTTCCGGGACCGGCTGTCCGGCCTGGTCTCCGGCGAGCGCCTGCAGACCTGGACCACGGTGTTCGTCTCGGTGCTGGTGCAGGCCGTCCCGTTCCTGGTCTTCGGGGTGCTGCTGTCGGCCGTCATCGCGGTGTTCGTGCCCCGCTCGTTCTGGGCCAAGGCGCTGCCCCGGCACCCGGCGCTCGCGGTCCCGGCGGCGAGCATGGCCGGGGTGGTGCTGCCCGGATGCGAGTGCGGGGCCGTACCGATCGCGGGGTCCCTGATCCGTCGCGGCGTGACCCCGGCCGCCGCGCTCGCGTTCCTCCTGGCCGCCCCGGCGATCAACCCGATCGTGCTGACCGCGACCGCGGTCGCCTTCCCCGGCAACCCGGAGATGGTGGTGGCCCGCGGCCTGGCCAGCCTGGTCGTGGCGGTGGTGATGGGCTGGCTGTGGCTGCGGCTGGGCCGCACCGACTGGATCCGGCTGCCGCACCGCCCCGACCTGGACGGCGCCTCCAAGGGCCGGGCGTTCTGGGCGGCCTGCCGGCACGACGTGACACACGCCGGCGGGTTCCTGGTGCTCGGCGCCGCGGCCGCCGCCACGATCAACGTGATCGTCCCGGAGGCCTGGCTGCAGACGCTGGCGAGCCACCCGGTGCTGTCCGTGCTGGCGCTGGCGGTCCTCGCCGTACTGTTGTCGATCTGCAGTGAGGCGGACGCGTTCGTCGCCGCCTCGCTGTCGCAGTTCTCGCTCACGTCGCGTCTGGTGTTCCTGGTGGTGGGCCCGATGGTGGACCTGAAGCTGATCTCGATGCAGGCCGGGGTGTTCGGGCGCGGGTTCGCGGTGCGGTTCGCCCCGGCGACCTTCACGGTGGCGGTGGCCGCCGCGGTCGTGGCAGGGGCGGTGCTGCTGTGAACCGGCAGGCGCAGGCGGTCGTCCTCTTCCTCTTCGGCGGCGCCATCCTGAAGGCGTCGCTCACCGACCTCTATCTGCGGTATGTGAAGGAGGGCCTGCGCCCGTTCCTGATCGCCTCCGGTGTGGCGCTCGTGGCGGCCGCGATCATGACACTCTGGTATGAATTCCGGGCCTCCCGGGCGGCCGCGGACGACGATCACGGTCATCACCACGAGCCGCGGGTGGGCTGGCTGCTCGTTCTGCCGGTGCTCGCCCTGCTCCTGGTCGCCCCGCCGGCTCTCGGGTCGTACACCGCCGTGCAGTCCGGGACGGTGCAGCTCAACGCCGAGTCCGACTTCCCGCCGCTGCCCGACGCCGACCCGGCCCCGGTCGCGCTGATCGACTACGCCTCCCGGGTGATCTACGAGGACGGCCGCAGTCTGGCCGGCCGGCGCGTCCAGCTGACCGGCTTCGTGGCCCGCGGTGAGGACGGCTCCCCGATGCTGGCCCGGATCGTGGTGAGCTGCTGCGCCGCCGACGGGCGCCCGATCAAGGTCGGCCTCACCGGCGGCCCGATCGTCGACGTGCCCTCCGGCACCTGGCTGCAGGTGACCGGCAGATACAGCGACAAACGGGCCAAGGACCCCGTCAACCAGGCCGACATCGCGTTCCTCGAGGTGGAGCAGTGGCAACCGGTCGACCCACCGAAGCAGCAGTACGAATGAGGAACCGGATCAGCCTGGGCGCGGCCCTGCTCGCGGCCGGCACCCTGCTCGCCGGCGCGCTGCCGGAGAACCCGCCGGCCAACCCGGACGCGGTCGGCCGCCCGACGGTGGCGCAGGCGTGGCCGGGTGCGGCCCGCGCCGACCTGCCCGGACTCACCGTCGAGCCGCTGCTGTTCCTGGACGCCACCACGGTCGTCGGCACGCGAACGGCCGGCGGCTCCGTACACCTGGTGGTGGTGAAGGGTGACATCGAGCGCGAGTTGCGCCGCCTGCCGGCCGCCGACGAACCCCGCTTCGAGGGTTTGACCGTCGCGGGCGACGAGATGGTGTGGACCGAGGCGGCCGGGGACCGGCCGGTCGAGGTGTGGGCGGTTCGCAAGGAGGGCGGGGCGCCCCGCCGACTGACCGCCGACACCGGCAACACCCTGTTCTACGGCAACCAGTTCGACCTGGTGGTGGCCGACGGCCGGGTGCACTGGGCGGCCGGCGAGGGCGACCAGACCACCGAGATCCGGTCGGTCGCGCTGTCCGGCGGCAAGGTCACCGTCCGCGAGGAGAAGGGCCAGTGGGCGCTGTCCGCCTGGCCGTGGCTCACCGACGACACCGGCAGCCAGTCCGGGACCGTCCGGATGCGGAACATGACCACCGGCCGGGAGGTGCGCGCCCCCGTGTCCGGCGCCGAGTGGACCATGTGCAGCCCGGTCTGGTGCCGGGTGATGGTGATGAACGGCGACGGCCTGGCCCGGATGGACGTGATGCGCCCGGACGGCGCCGACCGCCGCCGGGTGGCCGGCCCGGAGGCGCAGGCCGCGGTCAGTGACGTGGCGGTGCTGGACCGGTTCGAGATCCTCTCCGAGCCGGGCCCGGAGTCCGACGTCACCGGCGTGGCCGGACTGGTCGTTCACGACCTGGCGACCGGCCGGACGGTGACCCTGGCGGCGGCCGCCGACCTGGCCGCCACCAAGGACGGGATGCTCTGGTGGTCGACCGGTCAGCAGGAGGCCGCCGTCTGGCACACCCTCGACCTGCGAACGGTCTAGGTTCTGTCGCAGGGATCACGGCTCCCGGAGGTTTCCGCGGAAAATCCCGGGAACCAGATCCGAACGACCGGCGACTAACGGGCATGTCGACTCGTACCGCCTTGGCCCTTGTGGCCCTCACTCTCACGACGCTTGCCGGTTGCGGCGCCTCGACGGAGGCGACACCGGCCGGCCCGCCGTCCTCAGCGGCTGCCGTGCTCACCGTGCGCGACCCCTGGGTGAAGGCGGCGGACACGGGCATGACGGCGGCGTTCGCCACGCTGGTCAACAACACCGGCGCCGACGTGACGATCGAGTCGGCGGCGTCCCCGGCCTCGCCGGTCGAGCTGCACACCATGGCGATGAAGGACGGCGCGATGGTGATGCGGCCGAAGGAGGGCGGTTTCGTCGTCAAGGCCGGCGCCACCCACGAACTGAAGCCGGGCGGCGACCACCTGATGCTCATGCAGCCCACCGGCGCGATCAAACCCGGTGACCAGGTCCAGTTCACGCTCACCCTGGCCGGCGGCGGCACGGTCGGCTTCACCGCGGTGGCCAAGCCGTTCGCCGGCGCCCAGGAGAGCTACGCCCCGGGACACTCGTGACGGTCACCAGGCGGGCCGTTCTGGCGGGCGGGGCGGTGGCCGGGCTGAGCGCGGCCGGTTGCTCCGCGCCCGCCGCACGCTCCGGACAAGACCCAGGCATCGGTACGGTCACCGTGCCCTTTCACGGGCAACGCCAGCAGGGCGTCACCAGCGAACCGCCCGCACACGCCGCGTTCCTGGCCCTCACCCTGCTCCCGGGCACCGGCCGGGACACCGTGGGCAGAATGATGCGGCTGCTCACCGACGACGCGGCCCGGCTCACCCGGGGCGAACCGGCGCTCGGCGACACCGACGCGCCGCTCGCCGCACACCCGGCCGGCCTGACCGTCACGTTCGGGTTCGGCCCCGGCCTGTACCGGGCCGCGGGCGTGGCGTCCCCGGTCGCCGACCTGCCCGCGTTTCCCATCGACCGGCTCCAGGACCGCTGGTGCGGCGGCGACCTGCTGATGCAGATCTGCGCCGACGACGCGCTCACCGTCACCCACACCCAGCGGATGCTGATCAAGGACGCCCGGCCGTTCGGCACGGTCCGCTGGCTGCAGCGCGGCTTCCGGCGTACGCCCGGCGTGCACCCGGCCGGGTTCACCCAGCGCAACGTGCTCGGCCAGCTCGACGGCACCGCCAACCCGAACGGCGCCGAACGGGACACCGCCGTGTGGAACCCGGACGGCGGCACCACCCTCGTGGTCCGCCGGATCCGCGCCGAGATCGAGACGTGGGACCTGCTCAGCGTCACCGACAAGGAGAACGCGGTGGGCCGCCGGATGGAATCCGGGGCGCCGCTGACCGGCACCGCCGAGCACGACGAGCCGGACTTCACGAAACGCGACGACACCGGGCTGCCGGTCATGCCGGACTTCGCGCACGTCACCCGGGCCCGGATCACCGACCCCCGGTTCAAGATCCTGCGGCGGCCGTACAACTACGACGAGGCGCCGGACGCGCAGGGCCGGCCCGACAGTGGGCTCATCTTCGCGTCGTACCAGGCTGACATCACCCGCCAATACCTGCCCATCCAACGGCGGCTCGCCGAGAAGGACCTGTTGAACGAATGGACCACACCGATCGGATCCGCCGTCTTCGCCATACCTCCCGGCTGCGCCGAGGGCGGCTGGATCGGCGAACAGGTGCTCGGCTGAGGCCGCTGCTCGCCCTCGCCGCGCTGCTGCTGGTGCTCGTGCCGGGCACCCCGGCCTGGGCACACAACGCGCTGGCCGAGGCCGATCCGGCCAAGAACGCCACGCTGAAGAAGTCACCCAGCGAGGTGCGGCTGCGGTTCCTGCAGAAACTGAACCCGGAGTACACCACCGTCACGGTCAGCGACGCCGGCAAGGCGACGGTGTCCACCTCCGCGCCGAAGGTGAACGGGGCCACCGCCGTCGTCACCGTCGGCACGCTGGACAACGGGGTCTACACGGTCGCCTACCAGGTCGTCTCCACGGACGGGCACACCGTGAAGGGCTCGTACGAGTTCACCGTCGACGACCCGTCCGCGTCGGCCGCGCCCTCGGCGGCACCGTCCCCGGCGACGCCCGTCACCAGCGCCGCCGCCGTGACCAGCGCCGCGAGCCCGCCGCTGCGTCCCGCGTCCTCGAACTCCACCCTGTACGGGTTCATCGCCGGCGTCGTGGCCGTTCTCGCCGCGGCCGCCGTCCTCCTGTTCATCCGTCGCCGCAAGGCATGAGAGGTATTCCCCCCATGAAGCAGACTGCGCTGCGGCGCGCCGCCACCGTCACCGCCGTCATGGCCGTGTTCGTGCTCGGCCTGGCCGGACCCGCGGCCGCCCACGTCACGGTCAACCCGGGCACCGCCACCCAGGGCGGGTACGCCAAGGTGTCGTTCCGGGTGCCGAACGAGAGCGACACCGCCTCCACCACCGAACTGGAGGTCAACCTGCCGGTCGAGAGCCCGGTCGGGTCGGTGTCGATCAAGCCGGTGCCGGGCTGGACCGCGGTCACCGAGAAGTCGAAGCTGGCCACCCCGATCAAGGTCCACGACAGCGAACTGACCGAGGCGATCACCAAGGTCACCTGGACGGCGGCGTCCGGCTCGGAGATCAAACCGGGCACCTTCCAGGAGTTCGACGTCTCGCTCGGCCCGCTGCCGGAGACCGACCAGATGGTGTTCAAGGCGCTCCAGACGTACTCCGACGGCACGATCGTGCGCTGGATCGACGAGCCCACCACCGACGGCACCGAGCCGGAGAGCCCCGCCCCGGTGCTCAAGCTGACCGCCGCCTCCGCCGCCCCGTCGGCCGCCGCGGCCGCCCCCGCCCCCGAGGCGGCCCCCGCCGAGGAGGACGGCAACGGCGGCACGGTCCTCGGGATCGCCGGCCTGGTCGCCGGGCTCGCCGGTCTGGTGGTCGGCCTGCTCGCCTACCGGAAGGCGGCTCAGTCCACGACACCGGCGGCCTGAATCCGGCTGTAGATCGACAGCGGGTGGAGCGGCTTACGCCGTACCCCCGCTGTCGTCGTGGCGAGTGGACCGCCCCGGCCGGCGCGCGCCGCGTGGGAGAGGGCGGTCTCCAGCCGGCGCAGCCGGGTGAACCGGAAGTCGTAGACCAGGATCCGGCCGCCCGGCCGGAGCACCCGGAACAGTTCGGTGGCGGCCGCCTCCGGGTTCGGCCACTCGTGCGCGCTGAGCGTCGACACGACCAGGTCGAGGCTGCCGTCCGGCCAGGGCAGGGCGGCCACGTCGGCCACGTCCAGGCGGATTCCCGGGCGGCGGGCGAGCGCCACCATGTCCGGTGACAGGTCGGCCCCGGCGAGGCGCAGATCCGGGCGGCGCCGGGCCAGCTCGTGCAGCAGCCGGCCGGGTCCGGTCCCGACGTCCAGCACCGCGGCGCCGGAGGCGGTGGCGGCCGCGACCTCCCCGGTGACACGGCGGTAGAAGCCGCGCAGCAGCCGGGTGGCCCGCCGGTCGTACGCGGCGCTGGCCCGCCCGTCGAATTTGATCTTCGTGCTCATGGCGTCCTCCGATGCGCTTGACAACACCGGGAACCCTGCATCTTCATGTCGACATGAAGTCAAGCATCGGCGATCTGGCGGCACGGTTCGGTCTGCCCGCGCACGTGCTGCGGCACTGGGAGCAGATGGGCCTGCTCGCGCCGGAGCGGGCCGGCAACGGCCGCCGTCTCTACGGTGACGCGGACGCCGCCCGGATCGTGCTGATCCAGCTCGCCAAGGAGGCGGGCCTGAGCCTGGAGCAGACCCGGCTGCTGCTCACCGACGCCCGCGACCGCAAGTCCCGCCGCGACCTCTACGCGGCCCACGCCGAGGCGCTCCGCAAGCGGATCGCGTCAGCCCAGGCCGCTCTGGCGCTGGTCGAGCACGCGGCCGAGTGCGACGCCGACGACTTCACCGCCTGCCCGCACCTGGCGGCCAAGGTCGCCGCCCGTCTCTAACCGTGGTACGCCGCCTCGACGTCCTCGGGGGCGCGCATCCGCCAGGCGTCGGTCACCAGTTCGGTCAGCCGTTCGGGTGACACCCGCTCCAGCCGGACCATGACGAGCGGCAGGCCGTCGTAGCCCGGTGTGGTGAAGAACATGTCCGGCTCGCCGAGCACCAGTGCCTGCTTCTCGGCCTCGTCCCCGACGTAGAGCACCGCGATGTCGGTACGGATGACCCGGGGTTTTCCGGGCCGCCGTTCCGGATATGACCAGACGAATCCCTTGCCGCCGACCCGGAAGTCGAAGCCGTCACTGTCGATCTCCTCGACCTGTGGCAGGGCGAGGGCCAGCCGTCGTACGTCGTCCGCGTCACTCACGGTGGCCATTCTGCAACACCGGTGCCGTCCCACGGGGCAATCAATGCCTTGCCTACTGGCTAGGTAGGCTCCTATTATCCGATCCAAGAAGTAGGAATTAGTCCTCATCCCTGGCGGTCGGCACATGCAGAAGCTCATCCTCCTGGCCCTGGTCGGGCTCGGCGCCCAGCTGGTCGACGGCAGCCTGGGCATGGCCTACGGCGTCACCTCGACCACCCTGCTCCTCGCGATCGGCACCAACCCGGCGGCCGCGTCCGCCACCGTGCACCTCGCCGAGATCGGCACCACGCTGGTCTCCGGCCTCTCGCACTGGCGGTTCGGCAACGTCGACTGGAAGGTCGTCCTCAAGATCGGCGTCCCGGGCGCGATCGGCGCCTTCCTCGGCGCGGTGGTCCTCTCCGGCATCTCCACCGAGGTCGCCGCCCCGCTGATGGCGGTCATCCTGCTCACCCTCGGCCTCTACGTCTTCCTGCGCTTCACCTTCCAGGGCCTGCCCAAGACGCAGCTCGGCAAGCCGCTGCGCAAGCGGTTCCTCACCCCGCTCGGCCTGATCGGCGGCTTCGTCGACGCCACCGGCGGCGGCGGCTGGGGTCCGGTCGGCACCCCGGCGATCCTGGCCAGCGGCCGCCTCGAACCCCGCAAGACCATCGGCTCCATCGACACCAGCGAGTTCCTCGTCGCCGTCGCCGCCAGCATCGGCTTCATCTGGGGCATCGGCAGCGAGAACATCGACTTCGGCTGGGCCTTCGCCCTGCTCGTCGGCGGCGTGATCGCCGCACCGATCGCCGCCTGGCTGGTCCGCCACATCCCGCCGCGCGTCCTCGGCGCCGCGGTCGGCGGCGTCATCATCCTCACCAACACCCGCTCCCTGCTGCGCAGCGACTGGATCGACGCTCCCGACAACGTCCGCTACGCCTTCTACGGCGTCATCTACGCGGCTTGGGCGGCGGCCATCGTCTACTCGGTCCTCCAATACCGCAAGCACTCCTCCGAGGACGCCGAGATCATCGCCGAGGCGGAGGCCATCGCGGCCGGCGGCGCCCCGGACGACAAGGACAAGACCCCCGCAAACGCCTGACCCTTCCGGTACGCGTAACGGGTCCCGCTTCCAGGTGGGGCCCGTGACACGTGTCAGCCGGTCTCGACCTTCCACGGCTTCTGGTTGTTCGTGATCTGCTCGCCGATCGTCGGCCACTTGCCGCCCGGCAGCCCTTTCGAGCCCCGGAGCTCGGAGTCCATGGTGGCGATCGCGGTCTTCATCTTCGAGTACGCGTCGTAGATGATCGGTGCCATCGACAGGAGCATGGTGATCGCCGCGGAGACCCCCGCGATGGCGATGGGCGGTGCCGCGGGAGCGCCGACGACGGTCCCCGCCGAGATTGCGGCCGATCCGATCGCCACGGCCGCGGTGGCCACCGCGACCCCTATGGCGAGCAGGAACATGATCTGACTGTTCGCCAGCTCGTGGAGTGCAGACTTCATCGAGGTGGAGAACGACATGAACGATTCGGTCGCGCTGCTCTGCAGGGCCGCGTTGCCAGCGTAGGCCCTCGCCGCTTTCCCATCGAAGCTGTAGGCGGCCGCCAGTACGGGTGGCTCCATCAGAACCGCCCGCTCGCTGAGTCTCTGGCCGACCTCGGTCTCCCATCGGTCGCCGATGCGGAACAACGCCGGGGGATACCCGGGCTCGGTGATGAGCTTCTGGAGAAGTTCCATGAAGTCGTGCATGAGCCCGTTGAGTTTCTCGAAGGCGGCGATGAGGCCGTCCGAGATGGGCGGGAACAGGAACCGGAGCACACGGTTGAGTCGCTCCTCCATGTTCCGGTACTCCCGCTGGATCTCCTCGATACCTGCGGAGATCGCCTGGGTGGCCTCGTAGAAGTCCGATTCGATGGCGCCCGCTCCGGGTGTGGTCATGCCTACCTCCCTTGCAGATCTCTGATGATCGAGCCCGCCGTCCGGCCGATGGACGTGCCGGTGCCGGTGCTGCCGACCTCACCGATGTTGATCGCCGACTCCTGGTCGGCGCCTTCGATCATGTCTCTGGCGTTGCGCAGTGCGACGGCCAGCTTCTCCAACTCGACGGTGCCCTCGCCCAGCCTGTCCTTCACGAAAGTCAGCATCGCGTTGTACTTCTCCGGGACGCCGACCAGGTCCGCGGCGATGCCGAACTCGAAGCTGCCCAGGTCGTAGGTCCGCGCCGTCTGCAGGGCGGTGCTGACGACGTCGGCGGAGTCGAACCAAAACTGCACGTCGGTATCGAGGTCCTCCAGCGCTGCCCTTAGTTCGTCGGCGGTGGGTACATCTCCCATCCCGTCACCTCCTCTGATGTCAGTTGCCGGTCAGCCGGCGGAGGAACTCCTGCGGATCCCGGGCCATGTCTCGTACCGCACTGAGATGCGGTGTGCGTGCTGCCGCTGCCTCGTCCTCCGCCGCGATCGTCCGGTAGGCCTCCCGGCACGCGGCCTGAACCTCGTCGGCGACCTGCTGGCCCCCGGCCTCGGCGGCCAGCCACCGGGAGTCGACTTCCACCGCGGTGAGCTGCCGCCCGGTGAAGGTGACGGTGACCCGGCCGGAATGGGTCCGGCCGATCGTCGTGCGGTTCGCGACGGCTCCCATGTGCTCGGCGTAGACGTGGAGTTCGCCGATGGCGTCGGTGACCGTCAGCATCAGTTCGTGCAGCCGGGGATCGGGCCCGTCCTGGGACACATGGGGGGACGGTGGCGGGCCCGGCGCCTCGACGGGCGGCCAAGATGGCCGAGGCGGCCGTAGAGCATCCTCGGCCAGAGCCGTCGCCTGTTTCGAGAGGGCGTCTCCGGCGGCCGCCAGCACGGCCGGTCCGACCCTCTCCGGGGACAACCGGCGGCGCCAGTCACGGTGAACCTCCACGGCGTCGATCAGCCCGGTGCCGTCGACGCGCACCTCGACCGTGCCGGTGTCGTCCGTGCCTATCGCCGGCCTCGGCTCGCGGACCAGCGAGGCGGCTTCGCGCTGCAATCGCCGTAGCTCATCCCATTGATCCATGGGCTTCACCCCCGAATGACTCCCTCGGCGGAAATTACCACGAGCGGCCGAATTCGGTTCAACGCGGCTTGTTGATCTATTCCGGCCGGGCGTCGCATTTCGTGTTGCTCTGCTTCAATGTTCGGATGGAAAGGCGTTCCGGTTCGATGTTTCGAGGTTGGCCTCTCTTCATCATGGTGGTCGGCGCGGTGCCGCTTCTCGTGCTCTGTGGATGCGGGGGGCTCTGGCTCGTCCTGCCGGTGCTGCAGGATGGCGAACGCTGGACGAAGGTGAACCATGTGTGCCCGGTCCTGGACGCGACCGTAGCGTCCCGCCTGGCGGTCGTCCCGACGGTGGCGGCGCAGAGCGCCGAAGGTCCGGACGGTCTCAGTAAATGCCGCTACGACGCGGTGGTCGGTAGGGGTTCGGACATGACGCGGCTCGATGTATCGGTGGATCTGATGCGGCCCGGGCAACTGGACGACGCGGGTGAACAGGCGCTCGACGTGGTCGAGCACGAGGCCGGCACCTACAGCCCGCTGGGAGAGCAACGCGACGATCAGATATTCGGCGAGGATGCGGGTGCGCTGCGAACGATTCTGATGGTCACCGCAGTCGACAATGCCGTCCTAAAGATGGAATATGACCACTCGTATGATCAACAGCTTGACATGGCCGAGAAAACAGCTCTTCGTGATCCGTTGCAGTCCGTTACTGATCAGGCTGTGGCTAATCTTGGATGATCAATTCTGGATGATCAGTGGTCGGGGGAATCCGCCGGCGCCATGATCCGGAGAGCGTTCGGGTCGACGGCCACCCGTAGCGGCGTCTTGCCGCACGGCTCCCCGTCCACCTCGACGTGCGCCGGCCGGTCGGTCTCCAGCCACAGTTCGCCCACCGCCAGGAACGGCTGCTCCCGGAACGTCCGGCGGTGCCCGGTGAGTGCGTTCCGCATCGTCTCCCGCAGCAGCTCCAGCTTGCCGGACCCGCCGACCGGGTAGGCCACCAGCAGCCGGTCGTCGGCGTGGGCGTCCGCGGTGATCGGGCGCCCGGCGTGGAATCCGCCGTTCGCCACGTACACCTGATGGGTTTTGAAGACGATCTCGCGACCGTCGGCCCGGACCGTGGCACGAAGCGGCCGGTGCCGGGTGAGCAGGCCGAGCGCCGTGATCGGGTAGGCGATCCGGCCGATCGCCCGTTTCAGCCGGCTCGGCACGTTGATCATGATCTCGGCGGAGAGGCCGACGCCGACGTGGTTGGTGAACGGCATGTCGCCCGCGACGCCCAGATCCACGTCGATGACCTTGCCGTCGACGAGCGTGGCGACCGCCTGGTCCAGGCCCGGCTCGATCCCGACCGTACGCGCGAAGTTGTTCGTCGTGCCCAACGGCAGCAGACCGAGAGCCACGTCCCGGTGCGCGAGCATCCGGCCGGCCGTGCTGATGGTGCCGTCCCCGCCTCCGGCGACGAGCAGGTCGGGCTTGTGCGCGAGGGCGGCGGCCAGCGACTTCTCCAGCTCGCCGGGACGATCCACAGCGTACGCCCCGAGCAACTCGAATCCGGCGGCCAGCAGACGGGCGTGTGCGTCAGCGTACAGTTGCCGGCCACGTCGCGACCGGGCGTTGACCACGAGGGCCGCCCGCCGTTCCCGCCGGATGTCCTCGGTCAGCTCCTGCTTCGTCCGCACCGGCCGACCCTACCGGTCCGAGATCTTGAGCGGCTTACCCGGACGGCCGGATGCCCGCGCGGCACGAACGTCCGCTGTGGCTCCGGAGCCCCGGCCGGGCAGCGTGGCCCGCGACTCGATCCGGGCGAGGGTGCGCCGTAACAGAAGTGGAGTATCGCCCCGAACCGAGGTGCGGACGGGCCCCGGATCGTCGATGCACCCCGATGCCCGGTGCTAGCAGGACTGTCCGGGCAGCGGACAGCAGTTGGTCGTGAGTGCTGTTTCGAGGTCGTTGAGGCAGCGCTCAGTGCCAGCTGGTGGTTTGAGAGCGCGGGTTCACGTGCTCTGGCAGGTTTCATGTTTTGAGGTGACGTAGGTCCGTTGCTCAGGGCACTATCGCCGGAGAGCGCCGACCCGACGGAGAGATCACCGAGCGGCCTGCCTGGCCCACCCGCGACGGCACCTGTCCGCTTTCTCCGGGCATCACTAGAGCGCATCTGACGGATCATCACGGATGACCGTGGTCGATCGTTGGCGTGTTGTAGCTGGTGATCTGACTGATCAGGACTGGATGCGGCTGGAGCCGTTGCTGCCGTCCATGTCGCCGCAGCGCGGCGGCCGGTGGCGTGATCACAGGCA